>JAAYRW010000142.1 GCA_012518555.1 Tissierellia bacterium | reverse complement strand
TTGCACCCTTATTCAAACAATATGCTTAAGAGAATGGTGACAAAACCAAAATTGTATTTTTATGATACAGGACTTGTTGCTTATCTTACTAAATGGAGCGATAGTGAAACTCTGATGAATGGTGCTATGAGTGGCGCAATCCTTGAAAATTTCGTAGTATCTGAGATTGTAAAAAGCTATCAAAACTGTGGACTTGAGCCATTTATTTACTATTATCGAGATAAGGATACAAAGGAAATAGATATTTTAATGGAAAAAAGCGGGAAATTATATCCGATAGAAATCAAAAAGACTGCAATGCCTCAGAAACAACTTACGAAAGTATTTAGGGTTATTGATAAGTCAACTCTTACAAGAGCTACGGGTGCAGTACTTTGTACTTGTGACCGGCTATCGGCTTTCGATAGGGAAAATTTGATTGTACCTGTATGGGGAATATAAACGGTATAAAGAGAATTAAGGGGAAACAAACACAGTAGACAGGTTAGTAGAAAATAACAATAATATAAAAATATAAGAGCCTTGGAAAATGGCTCTTATTAAATGCTTGAATATAAAAGTCGGGATGACAGGATTTGAACCTGCGGCCCCTAACACCCCATGCTAGTGCGCTACCAAACTGCGCCACATCCCGACAACATATTAAATTATAACTGAAAAATTCGATTCTGTAAAGAGGTAATTTGTTTTTATAATACAAAAAATCTTGTTAATGTGTAAATACAGTTTCTGAATTATATATTATAATAATGATAGATATTTAACAATCATAACAAGGAGGAAATATGATGAAAAAGAGATTTCGATTTGTATTAATATTATTAGCATTGGTAATGGTGCTAGGAACAGCCTGTAGTGGGAAAGAGGAGAATACCCATGAGGATATAGAAGGTAGCAATGGACATATATATAAAGATGGAACCTATCAGGGTGTAGGAGTAGGAAATGGAGGGGATATCTTATTAGAGGTAGCAGTAAGGGATGGAAAAATATCATCAATAGATGTACTAGAAAATAAAGAAACGGAAATTTTAAGTGATGTTGCGTTTGAAAAGATAGTACAAGGGGTTTTAGATAATCAAAGTGTAAATATTGATACTGTAACTGGCGCAACTATTTCCAGTGTAGGAATAATGTCTGCCTTGAAGGATGCTTTAAAAAAAGCTGGTGGGAATGATGAAACTTTTAAAATGGATGAAATTATACATCTAGCAGATAGGGAAGATGAATTAGACCAGACTTATGATGTTGTAGTAATTGGCGGTGGAGGTGCAGGATTATCTGCTGCAATCGAAGCAAAGTCTGCCGGTGCGAATGTGGTATTGTTAGAAAAGATGAGTAGTGTAGGTGGAAATACTCTTGTATCCGGTGGCGGACTAAATGTACCGGGAACAGAACAACAGAAAGAATTAGGAATAGAAGATAGTGTAGAATTATTTATCGAAGACACTATGAATGGCGGTGACAATATTAATAAAAAAGAATTGGTTACAGTTATTGCTAAGAATGCATTACCAACGATAGAATGGCTTGTAAATGAAGTCAATGTAGAGTTTATGCCCGATCGTCTTCAACAATTTGGTGGACATTCTGTAGCCAGGGCATTAATCCCTAAAAACAATAAGGGAACTGAATTGATTAAAAAACTTAAAGACTATGGGGACGATTTAGGTGTAGTTTTCAAAATGGAGACTAAGGCAGAAAAATTAATAGTAGACGAAAATAATAGAGTAGTTGGTGTAATGGCAATAAATACTGCGGGACAGGAAATAACTTTCAATGCAAATAAAGGTGTTATAATAGCTACAGGTGGTTTCGGCGCAAATTTAGAAATGCGTAAAAAATATGATCCTGAAAAAGACGAGAAATATAAAGCTACAGTTTTGGCTGGAACAACAGGTGATGGTATCATAATGGCTGGGGATATAGGAGCAGATTTAATTCATATGGAGTATATCCAGACATATCCAACATGTAATCCTAGAACAGGGATAATATCCTATGTGGCAAACTCAAGATTTGATGGCGCTATATTATTAAATCAAGAAGGTGTTCGCTTTGTAGAAGAAATGGACAGAAGAGATGTAATATCTAAAGCAATTTTATCCCAGACTAATCAAGAAGGTTATTTAGTATGGGGGCAAGAGGTTGAGGAAGTTGGAAATATGACAGAAGTTCATAAAGATGAATACAAGGTATTTGAAAATATGGATTTAATATATAAGGCAGAAACTTTAGAAGAATTAGCAGAACACTTTGATATAGATAAAGCAAATTTTATGGAAAGCATAGATAAATATAATGGATATGTTGATAATGGCAAGGATGAAGAATTTAATCGTAGAGGTTCATTAAAACATATTGCGAAAGGCCCATTTTATATCCAAAAAGTAATTCCTGCTATACATCATACTATGGGTGGAATTGTTATAAATGAAGATGCAAGAGTTTTAGACAAGGATGGTAATATTATACCTGGATTGTTTGCAGCAGGGGAAGTAGCAGGTGGAATCCATGGTACAAATCGACTAGGCGGAAATGCTGTAACAGATGTAATAGTTTTTGGTAGAATAGCAGGACAAAAAGTGGTAGAATAAATTTAGTAAACTGTATGGCTTCTGTATGGCTCCATACAGTTTTTCTATTAAACTAAATATATAATATTCAATTTGAGGTATAATATGAAGTCCATTCAAAGTAAGATAAATCTATATGTAACTGCTAGCCTGCTTATATTATTTATACTTTTGCTATACAATATAGATAGAGATATGAATAAAACTGTAATCCCCCTTAGCAAGGATTTGACTAACCAAATAGTAAAAGCAAGGGCAGGAGAAATTACTAATTGGCTAGATGAAAGAACTAACGAAATTAAATTAATTGGAAATCAAATATATTATTCTAATATGAATTTGATAGAAGGATTGAACTATTTGAATTTTATATTGAAATACAATAATACGTATGAGTCTTTAGGCATTATTGACGAAGATGGAATAGCCTGGATATCTGATGGGTCAAAGTTTTCTATAGCGAATCGTGAGTATTATAGAGAGATTAAAGAAGGAGAATCTACATTTGTTATAAGCAATCCATTAAGATCTCGATCTAATGAAATTGATATTGTGATTATGATATATAGATTACCGGAGAATATTAGTAGCAAGTTTGAATATATTTCTGCAGCTGTTCCAATAGAGACTATAAAGGATATTGCTGCAGCTATACGACTTTATGATGGAGGAAGTAAAATATATGACACAGCAGGGAATCCAATTGGAAATGATGATGAAGACATCCAAATCAATGAAGATATTATTGAGTTTTCAGCTCCTATAGAACATTCTCCTGAATGGACTATAGTATTTAAAGTACCAGAATATAGATTATATGAGGGAACTAGGAAAATACAAAGCTCTGCCACAACGATCGGATTATTAATAGGTGGAGCCCTAATAGTGCTATTAACCTTCTTTAGTGATTCCATTGTAAAGCCTATACGAAAAATTCAAGAGCAGATGAGAATAGTTGAAACAGGAGATTTAACAGTACGATTTAAAGATTATAGAAAAGATGAAATTGGGGATTTACAAAAGAGTTTTGATCAGATGTTAGATAAACTATACAAGGTTAAATATGAAAAAAGAGAAATAGAACTTAGATTATTACACGAGCAGATAAATCCCCATTTCCTTTATAATACTCTAGATACTATTCGTTGGTCAGCTATAGAATATGATGCTACGGAAGTTGTAGATTTGATAGAAGCATTAAGTACATATTTTAGAATTGGGTTAAGCAGAGGAAAAAAATACATCACATTATCTGATGAGCTAGACCATCTTGAAAGTTATTTTAGAATACATCAAGCAAGATTTGAGGATTCCATAAATTATAAAATAAAGTACGATGAAAGTCTTATTCAAAGTAGAGTTATTAGAGTACTATTACAGCCAATAGTCGAGAATGCAATTTATCATGGAAACAAGAACAACCAAAATAACAACTTTAAGATAATGATAAATATATATAAAGATAAAGACATGCTTGTAATGGAAGTAAAAAATAATGGTGAAAAAATACCAGAGGAAAAACTTATATTATTAAAAAGCATTCTTAGTGGTGAAGAGAATCAGGATGATAGGATTGGATTTGGATTATATAGTGTAAATCAACGTATTAAATTAGCCTTTGGAGATAAATATGGTGTAGATATTGGAAACGAGAATGGATGGACTTTAATAAAAATAAGGTGTCCACTTATCGAAGGAGAAGATGATTATGATAAAGGTTTTAATAGTCGATGATGAACCTAAAATAACACGTGGTTTAAAAAGATGGATAGAAGAATTTAATTTAAATTATAAAGTAGTAGGTGAGGCTGGGAATTATCTGGAAGCCTTGAATATTGCTGAAAAAGAAACTCCAGATGTGTTTTTAATTGATATTAATATGCCCATGATAAATGGCCTGGATCTAACTAATAAATTAAAAAATAAATATCCTAATTCCTATACTATTATTATAAGTGGATATGATTACTTTGAATATGCGCACCAAGCTTTAAAGTTAAAAGTTTTTGACTATTTATTAAAGCCTATTCCTAAGACTGATTTATATAATGTTTTGAAATCATTAAAATTAGAAATTCTATCAGATAGAGGAGAGAGTGAAAGACAAGAATCAGTATACAAGGACAAGGATAATTCAGAAGAAAAAAATCAAGAATTATCTGCAGTAGTAAGTGGTGTTAGAAGATATATTCAGGAAAACTATTCTGATATGGACTTATCTTTACAGAAAGTCTCAGATTTATTTAATGTTAATAAGACATATTTAAGCAAGTTAATGAAAGAACAGCTTGGATATTCTTTTGTGGAATATATAACAATGATTAGAATAGAAAAAGCTAAAGAACTTCTGACAGATGATATATTATATTCAAACATATATGAAATTTCTAACAAAGTAGGTTTTAGGAGTCAACATTATTTCAGCAGGGTATTTAAGAAAAGTATTGGAATTTCACCTACAGAATATAGAGTAATGAAGTCTAACAATAATTTATGAAGCCCGGCAAAAAGATGCCGGGCTAAGAGTTACCTGCTTATTGAAATAGACATACTATTTTGATTCCAACTAACCTTTAAAAGATTAGCTAATTATTCACATGCTAACATACTTATATTCTTTTATTTCATTATATAATTCCTTCATGATTTTTTCAAAAATTACACCTTCGCTACTCAATGTATTAGCTTGGTAAGTAGTAAGTACAGCTAGGGACACAAATCTTGATGCTTCTTCTATAGCTTCAGGAAGTAATTTACCTTTCATCAAATATCCTATAAATAAAGAAGTAAATAAATCACCAGTTCCTGGATAGCGTTTGTTTATATATTCAAAGGGAATTAACCAAAATTTATCCTCTTCCTTGTTGTAACATAGGTTAATATGCTGTCCTTCTTCAGTCCTAACACCTGTTATGACAGAAATCTTAGGTCCTATATTACATAGGTCTTTTAAATAATTTTTAACTTGTTTTATAGTTGCTTTTTCCTTTTCATATTTCTTGCCTAAAAGGATACATGCTTCTGTTAAATTGGGAGTTATAATAGTTGCTTCTTTTACTAAAGATGTCATTCTGTCAATCATCTTATGGTTGTAAGTAGGATAAGTGAAACCCTGGTCTCCCATTACCGGGTCTACAATTACTAAAGCTTCTTTGTTTTTTTCCCTGACTTTATCGATTATGTCAATTATTATATTAATTTGATCTTCGGAACCTATAAATCCAGTATATACACAGTCAAAGCTAGTATCATTTTTTTCCCAGCCTAAATAGTATTCTTCCATATATTTTGTAAAATCGAAGAAATAAAATTCTTCATATTCCGATTGGTTGCTTAATAATGCAGTAGGTAGAGGACACACTTGGCATCCTAAAGCTGATATTATAGGAAGTGCTACCGTAAGAGAACATCTGCCTATTCCTGACATATCGTTAATAGCCATAATTTTTGGAATTTTATTCATTTTTAAATCCTCTCTCTATATTTACTATAAATATAAACCTATTCTAGCACTTTCAAAAGGTACAGTTTTTACAAATTTAAAGAGGACAGCCAAAAGTATAATAAAATAAATGATTTCTATATGGAAAATATAGAAATCATTTTTATCAATAACAATTTATTTGTTTTGGATAGCCTATTGATTTTTTAAAATAACGTCATGAGCACCGCCTTCGGTTAAACTTGTTGAAGAAACAATTGTTAGCCTGCTGTTTTCTTGGAGCTCCTTAATTGATTTTGTACCACAGTTACACATGGTTGATTTAATTTTGTAAAGAGTAGTTCTAAGACCATCATCAAGTTTGCCGGCATAAGGTACATATGAATCCACACCTTCTTCAAATTGAAGATTGGCTTGACCACCTAAATCATACCTTGCCCAGTTTCTTGCCCTATTTGAGCCTTCGCCCCAATATTCTTTAACGTATCCGTTTCCATGCTTTATTTTATTTGTAGGACTTTCGTCAAATCCCGCAAAGTACCTTCCAAGCATTACGAAATCTGCTCCCATTGCCAATGCAAGGGTAATATGGTAATCAAGAACTATTCCTCCGTCTGAACATATAGGTACATATTCACCGGTTTTTTCAAAGTATTCATTACGAGCAGCTGCAACGTCTAATATGGCAGAAGCTTGACCTCTTCCTATACCTTTTTGTTCTCTGGTTATACAAATAGAACCTCCACCTATACCTACCTTTACAAAGTCAGCACCTGCACCAGCTAAATATTTAAATCCGTCCCTTTCAACTACGTTACCGGCTCCTACTTTTACTTTTCCATTGTATTCTTGCTTAATCCATTGAATAGTGTCGTATTGCCATTCGCTGAAACCTTCGGAAGAGTCTATGCAAAGTATATCTGCCCCTGCTTCCACAAGTGCAGGAACTCTTTCTTTGTAGTCTCTAGAGTTAATTCCTGCTCCTACCACATATCTTTTTTGATTATCTAATAATGAGTTAGGATTATCCTTATCTTCTGAATAATCTTTTCTAAAAACCAAGTAAACTAAATTAAAATCTTCATCTACAATTGGAAGTGAATTTAATTTATGTTTCCATATAATGTCGTTGGCTTCGGACAATGTTATTCCTTCTTTTCCTACTATTAAGGAGTTATCTGGAGTCATAAAATCTTTAACTTTTTTATCTAATGGATCACGAGTTATTCTGTAATCTCTTCCTGTTACTATTCCTAGAAGTTTTCCTGTTGGAGAGCCATCTTCCGTAATAGCCATAGTTGAATGACCAGTTCTTTCTTTAAGTTCCAAAACGTCTGCCAATGTATGTTCCGGGGTTAAGTTAGAATCACTGATTACGAAACCAGCTTTATATTTTTTAACTTTTCTTATCATTTCAGCTTGGCTTTCAATAGGCTGAGAACAATAAATAAAGGATATTCCGCCGTTTTTCGCCAGTGCTACTGCCATGTTATTATCTGAAACAGATTGCATAATAGCTGATGAAAAAGGTATATTAAGCTTTAAACTCGGTTCTACACCTTTTTTAAATCTAACTATAGGTGCACTTAAATCAACATTTTCAACGACGCAATCTTTTGTAGTTAGATTGGGTAATAGTAAAAATTCACCAAAGGTTCTTGAAAGCTCGTTTATAATTATTGCCATCTTGATCTCCTTTTCTTATAGTATATTTAATAAAAAACAAATTATTTTTGATAGACTATCATACCATATAATTATTGTCAACTTCAAGGTTGAAAAAATTTATTATGGCTTTTTTAGCTTTATTAAGACTCAATTAATGTTAATTGTCTATAATATATAATATATATAAAGTATACATATTTTGCAATAAAAATAGGAGGGATTTATGAAAGAAACAAAAAATACAAAAAAACCGTTTATTTATTATTATATGGTCGTAATGTTAGTATTAATATTGATAAATGGTGCAATACTTCCATATATACAGAGGCTACAATCTAAAGTGATAGAAGTTGACTATGGAACATTTTTAAATATGGTTGAATCCGGTGAAGTAACCACTGTTAAAATTGATGAAAAAGAAAAACAAATCGCTTTTTTATCCAGTAAAAACGAAGGAAGTGTCTATATAACAGGTAAATTCGAAGATCCCATGTTAGTTGATCGATTGCTTTCATCGGAAAATCCAATAGAATTTGATAGAGTTATTGAAAAAGAAACTAATATTATAGTAAGTACACTCTTGTCCTGGGTGCTTCCTTTGTTAATTTTTGTTGCAATAGGGCAGTTTTTATTCAAACAGATGCAGAAAAAAATGGGCCCTGGGGCAATGCAATTTGGAAAAGCTAATGCAAAAGTATATGTGGAAGCTCAAACCGGCAAAAAGTTTGAGGATGTGGCAGGACAAGATGAAGCAAAGGAAGCTTTGACAGAAATTGTAGATTTTCTCCACAATCCAAAAAAATATGAAGAAATAGGAGCTACAATGCCAAAAGGAGCTCTCTTGGTAGGACCTCCAGGAACAGGTAAAACCCTTCTTGCAAAGGCTGTAGCTGGTGAGGCAAAAGTTCCATTTTTCTCTATATCCGGATCTGAATTTGTTGAAATGTTCGTCGGCATGGGTGCTGCAAAAGTAAGAGATTTATTTAAGCAAGCTCAGGAGAAAGCTCCTTGTATAGTATTTATCGACGAAATAGATACTATAGGTAAGAAAAGAGGTAGTGGTGGTATTGGTGGTAATGACGAGCGAGAACAAACATTGAATCAGCTTTTAACCGAAATGGACGGCTTTGATGGAAAAAAGGGAGTTGTAATATTAGCAGCAACTAATAGGCCGGAATCTTTAGATAAAGCTTTATTAAGACCGGGACGTTTTGACAGAAGAATACCTGTAGAATTACCTGATTTAGCTGGTCGAGAAGCAATTTTAGAAGTACATGCTAAAAATATCAAATTAGAGGATAATATTGACTTTAATGCAATAGCAAGAGCAACGGCAGGGGCTAGTGGGGCAGAACTTGCCAATATAATCAATGAGGGAGCTTTAAGAGCAGTAAAAGAAGGAAGAAACAAAACTTCACAAGAAGATTTAGAAGAAGCTGTAGAAGTTGTAATAGCAGGTTACCAGAGAAAGAATGCAGTTATTTCGCCGAAAGAAAAGAGAATCGTTGCATATCACGAAATCGGTCATGCTCTTGTGGCAGCAAAGCAGACGGAATCGGCACCTGTCCACAAAATCACAATTATTCCCCGAACTTCCGGAGCATTAGGATATACAATGCAGGTGGCCGAAGAAGAAACATTCCTGCTATCAAAAGAAGAAGCTTTCAACAAAATAGTAACCTATACGGGAGGTCGAGCAGCGGAAGAAGTAGTCTTCAATACTTTTACAACGGGAGCCTCTAATGATATTGAGCAGGCTACTAAACTGGCAAGGGCAATGGTCACTCGCTACGGTATGAGTGAAGAATTTGGTATGATGGCTTTAGAAAGCACAAATAATCCTTATTTAGGAGAAGATTCGTCCCTAATATGTTCATCGGAAACATCCAGTAAAATAGATGAAGTGGTTTTAAGAATAATAAAATCCGCCCATGAAAAGGCAACAAAAATATTAAAAGAAAATGAAGAAAAACTTCATGAATTGGCAGAATTCCTTTTGGAAAGAGAAACTATAAGTGGGCAAGAATTCTTAGAAATATTAAACAATTAAGGTGTTTTTATGAGAGATGAATTGTTAATAAAGCAACTGTGGGATATGGTAAGACTTATATCCGTAAATTTTGAAACTGCATATAGGCCTGTCGTTGAAATACATGGTCTTACGACCCTTCAATGCAGGATTTTACTTGCAGTAAAAGAGTGGGAAGAAACTACTGTCGGCAATATTTCTAAAATTATAGACGCCAGTAGCTCTAACGTTTCAAATATGTGTAAGAAGTTGGAGTTAGAAGGATTTGTAAATAGAATTAGAAGTATTGAAGATGAAAGAATTGTATTAGTCCAACTAACAGATAAGGGAAAGGAAATTCTTCTCCAAATACAAAGTGATTTGAAAAATATCTACCGTCCAATACTTAAAAATTTAACAGAAAAAGAATTTGAAACTATAATTTCAGGCATGAAATTAATAAATAATTTGTTAGAAGAATTTCAAGAAGCATCTAAGAAAGTTAAATAGTGAGGGAACTGGTAAACCAGTTCCCTCATTATGTATTAGTCTTCATCGAACAATTCTTCTAAATCAGCTTCGTCAAGAATTTCATCAAAAGCTTTTGTTACTTGTTCATATTCATCATCAGATTCTATGCTTAACAATTCGATTCCATCTTCAACTTCTTTAAATTCGTAGAGATAAATTTCTCCTTCCTCTTCTAAGTCATCTAAAGGAAGCAAAGCAATATAGTCCTTTTCTTCAACAGGGAAAATAGCAATAATTGCACAATCAACCTCTGTACCGTCTTCTAAAGTAAGTGTCATTATTTCTTCATGATCATTACATCCGCAGCCACAGTCACAGTTATCCTCTAGATCATCAAAGTCAAATAATTGTTTATCTTCGCTCATATTTTTACATCCTTATATTTTATTTAGCCATTTAGCTATGGATACAATAACTTTAACAGAATAGTATTTGAAATGCAATAAGAAATTTAAGCAATTTTTATTGGCGACAAAATTTTTTTAAAAAAATACTTGCCAAAAGGATATTTTTGGAGTATAATGCACGAATGTTCAAAATTTAGGGATTTTGAACAAGGGATTGCCAATAAAAGGTTGGTGATAAAATGAAAAATAGAAAGATATACTCAATTTATATCTTGGCAGTATTAGTAATGAGCTTTATAACTTATGGTAACGGGGGTATACTTAACTATGTTTTCGCGGAGACTTCTGAAGAATCGGAAATAGTAAAAACAAAGAAAGATTCCCCATTTAAAGAGTTGAAGTATACTATTGAGAGAAGTCCAGTGGAACATGGTGTAAAAATAATATATAATGAAAATCAATACGTTGACTATGAGGAAATAGTCCAAAAAGGATCTAATGGAATGAAAAAATCTGTTTACCAAGAATCTTACGTAGATGGAGAAATGGTTGAAAGATCCTTAAAAGAAGAAATAATCTATATAGATCCAGTAGATGAAATAATTGAAGTAGGAACTAAGGTAAGAATCCAGGCAGCGTCACGAGCTGGGTTTAGATTTAGCAATGAAATGGAAATGGTTGCTACAGCTTATGACCTATCTTATGAAAGTTGCGGGAAATATCCGGACGACCCCTACTATGGAATTACAGCATCTGGCACAAAAGCTCAGCCAGGTACCGTTGCAGTAGACCCAAGTGTAATAGCTCTTGGAACGAAACTATATATAGCTTCTACAGATGGCAGTCCTGACTATGGTTTTGCAACGGCCCTCGACACAGGTTCAGCGATTAAAGGATACAGGATAGACTTATTCATGGAAGACAATCAAGAGGCGCTGAACTTTGGAGTGAGACCAGTTAAGGTTTATATTTTAGATTAATTTCAATAAGTTATAATGAAAAAATTGCTTACCAGCAATTTTTTTCATTTCCTGTAGTCAAAACTTAAAAAATGTTGTATATTAATATATAAGGTAAATAGTAAACTTAGGAGTAAAAATTGATTAAGGAAATAATTGTTGTTGAAGGAAAAGCTGATATATCGGCAGTTAAGAGGGCAGTAGATGCTCAAGTAATTTCAACTAATGGTTTAGGTATAAATGATAAAATTATTAGGGTCATAAAAAAGGCATCTAAGAAAAAGGGTATAATAATATTAACAGATCCTGACTATCCTGGTAAGAAAATTAGAAATATATTGTCAATGGAAATTAGTAATTGTAAACACGCTTACATCCCTAGGGACAAAGCAAATAAAGATGGCGATATAGGTGTGGAAAATGCATCAGTCCAAGCAATAAGAGAGGCACTGAAAAATGCAAAGGCTGAAATTTACCAGGGCAGACAAGAATTTTCAAATAGAGATATGGTATACTATAGCTTGGTAGGAACTGAAAATGCATCTAAAAGAAGAAGTTTAATAGGCGATGAGTTAGGGATAGGATATTGTAGCGCTAAACAATTTCTAAAAAGACTTAATTCCTTTGGTATAAGTAGAGAAGAATTGGAAGAGGCTATTGTTAAAATTGAACAAAATGAGGACAAAGATGGATGAAATAAAGTTATATTCTCCTAAAGTGATGAAGGAGATATTAGATAAATACGGATTTAAATTCAGTAAAAGTTTGGGACAAAACTTTCTTATTGACGGCAATATAGTAAATAAAATTGCAGAAGTTGCAGAATTAGATGAAAATTCAGGAGTTCTTGAAATAGGTCCCGGATTTGGTACCCTTACCCAGCTACTATGTAAAAAAGCAAGTAAGGTGGTAGCCGTTGAAGTAGATGAAAGTTTAAGGGAAGTTCATAAAGGTACACTTAATTACCCGAATTTGAAAATTCTATATAGGGATTTTCTTAAAGTAGATGTAAATAAACTTATTGAAGATGAATTTAATGGTATGGATGTAAAAATAGTTGCAAACTTGCCCTACTACATAACGACTCCCATAATCATGAAAATATTAGAAGAAAAATATAAAATCTCAAAAATTGTTGTAATGGTTCAGAAAGAAGTTGCTCAAAGGCTTAACGCCAAAGTAGGAACAAAGGAATATGGAGCTATAACTCTTGCAGTTCAATATAGGTCAGATACTAATATTGCAATGACTGTTCCCAACACTGTATTTATGCCCCGACCTAAGGTAGATTCTGCGGTTATTGCCTTTGATATTTTAGAAAAACCGCGGATTGAAGTATTAGATGAAAATATGCTTTTTGCAGTAATTAAATCATCTTTTAGCCAAAGGCGTAAAACTATTATAAACGGACTGAGCAATAATTTAAAATTGTCCAAAGAATTAATAAATGAAGCCTTAGTTTCTGCAGCTATAGACCCGGGTATAAGAGGAGAGAAGTTAACTTTAGAGGAATTCGGTAGAATTTCTGATGAAATAATTAAGAGAATAAAGTAGGAGGAATGTATGAAAATTTATACCAAGACTGGAGATAAGGGACAAACATCTTTGTATGATGGAACACGAGTGGATAAGGATTCATTAAGAGTGGAATCCTACGGAACTGTAGATGAGTTAAATTCTTATATAGGCTTTGCATCTAAATTTGTAGAAGATGAAAGCATTAAGGAAAGTCTTCAAAAGATACAAATTCGCTTGTTCTTTGTTGCAGGAGAATTAGCCACCGTTGAAGAAGGGAAGTACAAGTATAAAATTAGAGAGGAAGATATTGAATCTTTAGAAAAGATAATTGACGATTATTTGCCAAAAATAAAGGGAGCAAATGCCTTTATTGTACCTGGCTCTTCTGAGGCTTCAGCAGCTCTACATGTGTCTAGAACCATATGTAGGAGGGCGGAAAGAAGAATCCTAACACTAAAGCGTAATGAGGAAGTTAGTGATAGTTTGTTAAAGTTTGTAAACAGGTTGTCGGATGTGCTATATACATATGCAAGATATTTAGAAAGTGAATTGACCATTATGGATTTTGAAAAGGCTTATAATGAGAAACTTAGTCAATGAGGAAATCTGAATTTAACTTTTTATATAGTGGTTATGGTATTAGTTTGGAGGAGATAATTTGAAGCGTTTTTTTAAGGTGTTTTTTATTTCACTGTTTTGTTTCTCATTAGTAATTGTGGCAGGACTGTTTTGGCTAAAGGGCAGTTATAATGGATCTACCGTTGATGCTGCAGAAATACTTAAAGTGTTTACCGGTAATAAATCTGAAAGGATAAATGTCTTAGTTTTAGGTTTAGAAAATACCAGATCTGATACGATTATGGTTGCTAGCTATAATATGAAAGATAAAACAGCAGATATTATTTCCGTACCGAGAGATACATATATTGAGAGAGACGGATTTGTTAATAGTGGAAACAACAAAATAAATTCTGTATATACGGTTAAAGGTATTGAAGGATTATCTGAAATAATACTAAGTATTACAGGACTTAGCATAGATAAATATGTTACTATAGATTATGATGGCGTAAGAGCTGCAGTAGATGCTGTTGGAGGAGTGGAAGTAAATGTACCCTTCCATATGAGGTACACTGACCCTTATTCTAATCCACCTCTTGATATTGATATACCTTCAGGGAAACAGCTTATAAAGGGCGATAGAGCCATGGAGTTTTTAAGATTTAGAAAAACAAATTATTCGGGTTATCAAGGATATGCCAACGGCGATTTAGGTCGTATTGAAGCCCAACAAAGTTTCGTTAAGGCAGCAATTAAAAAGGCATTGACTTTTAGATTGCCAAATGTGGTGAAGGCAGTGTATCCATCGGTAGAAACGGACATTTCTTTATCAGAGGCAACATCTTTGGCAGTAGGAAGTATTGGATTATCTGTTGAAGATGTAAAATTTCATACTATACCGGGAGCAACTCAAACGAGAGGAGGTCTATCTTTTTATATTTTAGACCAACAAGCAACAAAGGATTTAATTTACTCAATATTTGAAATAGAATAGCTTATATATTGCCACTATTAGGAAAACGCCTCATTGAGGCGTTTTTTAGTATGGTCTAATAAATATCTGTGTCTGAGGGGGTATTTTTGTTTATTAACATTTGTTCCCCCATACCTACCATTTCTCTGACACTAAGACCGTTGACAATAGCAGGGTACATTTTTGAAGTCATAATCATGGTAGGTAAACCCAAATCTTGGGCTATTTCCATTTTTAAATTGTCTACAGCCTGCTGTGCTTCCGGCACTACTAATTTATTTCTTCTACTCATACTATCGCTCCTTTCAAACAATGAGCATATAATTAGTATTGTCTGAAAGTTTATAAATAATCCGGCAAAATTTTCAAAAAAAATAAGTAAGGGGACATACCTTAAGGGTAGCCCCCGAAATATGGCTTATAATATTTACCTGGGTACAGTTGTGGGAGTGCTTAGTTTCCAATCGTGACAATGACATCTGCGTCTTCGACCGCTTCCTCTCACATCATTACATTGAAATCCTCCACCGGTTCCAAATACTTGGCCGCAGGATCTTCTGCCGCCTGTTCCCAAAACATGGCTGTTGCTACAGCGGAAATTTCTGTCTCTAATTCCTAAAAGATCTTCGTTGCTACAACGGAAACCACCTGTACCTAGTACATTGTGGCAGCGGCAGCATCTGTCTCTATCGCCTAAAACACCTTCGCATCGACCGGTTCCGCTTATGCAACCAGGACCTCGCAAAGCAATTCTTTGAATGCCTCTAATATCATCGTCTCTGTCTCTGTCCCTGCGTCTACATCTACATCTGCATCTATTTCTACAACAACTCATCATAACACCTTTTCGTATTAAATTTGAGCCAAGCTCATTATTACTATATTCCATATTGTCCAAAGTGTTACGGGTTGTCTAAAATTTTTTTGAGAAGACAATGGGGCTTACTTAGATATTCCTTTTATCCACCACCTACCGGTGGGAAGATGGCGATAATATCGCCATCTTTGATCGGTGCATCTAAATCAGAATGTCTGCCATTTATTAAGTATATGGCAACTTCCTCAGCTTCTATTGACAAATGTTTCAGAACTTCACCTGCAACAGAAAATGAATTTGAATCAAGTTTAATTATTTTATCTCTACCGGTACGTAGTGATGCAAATAAACGTACTTCTATCATTTATTCCACCAAAGCTTCTTCCTTAAGCATTTCTTCATCTAATCCTAATCTATTTAAAGTTTCAGTTGTTGGGAAAGCATCAACCCATCCACGAACATGGTAGTAATCAGGTAGTGTAACTGAAATTTTGCTTATTTCATCTTTAGATGGACCTGCAGGTATAGCTTCTTCAGTTAAACGTTTAGGTAAGCGATCATCTTCCGCTTTCATACCGGCTAATTTATTAAATATTCGTTCAATATTATAAATACGTTCACCAACTTCAAGAAGACCGTCTGCATCGTAATCAGTTCCTGTTCCCGCATTTAGTAATGCGGCATATTCAGGTGCTCCAAGAGCAAAGGAAGTAAATAAACACATTCCCATTGAATCAATACAAGCAGTTAAGTCCTGGAAAATTTTTGTCCAAGTAGCTTTACCTTCTGTAGTAAGGCGATCTAATGTTTCAGGTAAACCTAGCACTTCTGGAGAAATCATATATCCTCGCACATGGCAACCACCTCTGTTGCTGGTAGCATATGTAATACCGATGCCTTGTATGCCACGGGCATCATATGCAGGCATTTCTTGTTTTTTAACACTCATAGAATATTCTGGTACACCGTAGTGCTGGCAAAGTCTGTAAGAACCTTGTGCCATTAACTGAGCCAATTGGTTACTGCCTTCACCCATGCGTTTCGTCCATTCAACAATAGCTTTACTGCTACCCCAAATTAAAGGAACTCCATCACAATCATCATCCGTAATATATCCTCTTTGATACAACTCCATTGCAGCAGCTATAGTACATGGAGTGGAAATTGCATCCAATCCGTATTCGTTACAATAATAGTTTGCTTCATTTATTGCCGATAAATCATCTACTCCACAGTTAGAGCCGTAAGCCCATATTGGCTCATATTCAGGTCCTCCTATAACTCTGCCTTTAAAATCAATTACTCGACCGCAACCTATAGGACATCTATGGCAGAATCCTTGTTTTACTAAATGTTCTTCTTTTAAAGTTTCTCCTGAAATTTTATCTGCTGTATCAAAATATGATTCTTGCCAGTTGTTAGTAGGCAAGGAGCCTATGTTGTTAACAATATTAATCAATACGGCAGTACCGTAGGTTGGAAGTCCACCGCTGGTAACACCATTTTCTCTGATTTTTTTCAAACAGTCGGATACAACTTCACGAAGTTTAGTTGGATCATTTGGTTCAATAGATGAGCGAGAAGCGGTAACGGTAATTGCTTTTAGATTTTTAGATCCCATGACTGCTCCTACACCACTACGCCCTGCAGCTCTGTCTGTATCATTCATTATGGAAGCAATTAACGATAATTTCTCCCCAGCAGGCCCAATGTTTAAGACAGAAGCTTTTGGATGTATTTTATGAATTTCCTCGATTAAAGTTTCAGTTGTTTTACCCCAGTAATCCTTGGCTGGCAGAATCTCTGCCTTTTCATCTTCGATATTAATATAAACCGGTTCTTTAGCTTTACCTTCTACAATGATTGCATCCCAACCTGCATATTTCAATTTAGCTCCCCAAATACCACCTGAATTGGAAGAAGCAATCATTCCTGTAAGCGGTGATTTTGTAACTACCATGTAACGTGTACCTGTGGGAACGTTTGTTCCGGTCATAGGACCGTTAATATAAACTAATTTGTTTTCTTCAGATAGTGGGTCGACGGTTGCTACTCCTTCATCCAATAGGATTTTTGTACCTAAACCGCGACCTCCAATGAATTTTTTTGCCAAGTTTAAGTCAAGTTTTTCAGGAACAACTTCACCTCTAGTAAGATTTACCCTAAGAATTTTACCATTGTAAGATGTTGTCATTTTTTCCACCCTTTCATTTATAATTTAAAATTAAAAAACAAGGTGTTGCTTGTTGCCTTGCACACACCTTGTTTTTGTTTTTAATAATAAGGCACGCACAAGTGCGGTACCTTTCCAAACACGGGAGGCGTTAATATTATTAACACCCAATGGTTTCTTAACGAAACTCGGTCCGACTATATTATAGCATATTCATGTAAAAAATGGAAGATGTATTTATTTTTCTGTTGCAGCATTTCTGCCGGCAATTCTTCCAAAGGTATTAATATCTGCCAATGCATTTCCACCAAGTCGATTAGTACCATGGATACCGCCAGTTACCTCACCGGCTGCATATAGTCCTGGTATAATATTTCCGGAAGTGTCTAAAACTTGAGTTTCCGTATTAATTTCTATACCACCCATAGTATGGTGAACCGTTGGTTTTCTTGCTCCTGCATAATATGGAGGAGTGTCCATTCTCCACTGATAAAGGGTTCTTCCAAACTCATCAGGCTGGCCGCTTTCAACGTGCTCATTGAACTTTTCAACTGCAGCTACTAAATTGTCTGCATTAACACCAATTTGATCAGCTAAATCTTCCAATGTATCTGCTTTAAAAGCTCTTCCTGCTGCTACTAACTCATCAATACTTTCATTAAAGTTATTTTTTACATCTCCTGTTGGATAGTTTTGGCTGTCAAGGATTATCCATAAAAAGTCATCTTCTTGTTCGAATAGTGCTTGTGTCATAACGTCTCTTCTGGCACCTTCATCGACAAATCTGTTGCCATCTTTATTTACAAATATACGGTTTTCTACAGCTTGCTCAATATTACCAGCTAAACTACCTGTATCAGGATCTCCTAAAGGTAATAGCTGAATATGTTCCATGCCTACTAAGTTAGCACCAACTTCAACTGCCATCTTGATTGCGTCACCTGTAGCTCCTGGATGGTTAGTGGATAAAGTGTTTGATAAATCTGGCCAAGCTTTATTGTATTCATTTAACATTTCAGTATTTTTACTGAATCCGCCACTTGCAATTACAACACCTTTATTTGCTTTTACAATAACTGGACCTTCTGGACCTTCTGCTCTAACTCCTACCGCTCTTCCTTCTTCCATTATAATATTGGTAGCTTCTGTATTAAGCATAACTTCCATATCGGAGCTGTTATTTTCTATGTAGTTCATGAATGTTGTGATATATCCGGTTCCTAAAGGCATTACTGGTCTATGGGCCCTTGGCCATAGGCCTCCAAGAACTGTAAATACGTAATCTGTGAATTCCATTCCTAAACCTTCTAACCATTCTAATGTTGGATAGGCGTTTTCAACCAAAATCTTTATAAGTTCAGGATTTCCAACTTCATCTCCACCTTCATAGGTTTGCTGGAAATGCAGTTCTATAGAGTCCTCGATTCCTGAGGCTTCTTGTCTCTTAGGATCCACACAATTGTATGCTGCTCCAGAAATGATTGTATTTCCTCCTGGCTTAGGCATTTTTTCCAATACTATTACAGATGCACCATTTTGGTGAGCAGAAACCGCTGCTGCCAATCCAGCACCACCTGCACCTACTACTACAACATCTACTTCCTTTTCAGTAGTTACAGAAGTGCCTTTTTCAGATTTAATTACTTTAGCCTTTAAGGCTTCAACATCTGCATTTGCTTGAACTAAAGCGTTTGCCACAGCTTCAAGAACACCTTTACTTGAATATGTAGCACCAGCTATTGCGTCCATTCCTAAACTTTGATGTTTAACAATATTTGCAGGGATATCTGTTAATGCAATATCGCCTACACCTGGAGTTTCATTATGTGCCAATACTTTAACGTCAGTTATTTCATTTTCGGTAACAGTTACTTCTACTTCAATTTCGCCATTCATTCCTTGACCTTTTCCTGTGTAGCTGCCAGCTGCATACAGTGAATCTTCCAAAGGCTCTACATCAGTAAGCTCCTCACTTGCCGGCTCAGTGGACTGGCATCCAGCTAGGGAAAATAAGATCATTAATACCAAAAACAAAGACAGTATTTTTTTGCTTTTTCTCATAATAACCTCCTATACTTTTATTGTTGTCAATTTAATTATATTACCGTGAAATCGTTTTGTCAACATGGAACTTGAAAACAATGTAACAATTTGTTATTAAAAAAAGGATAGTGAGTTACACTATCCTTAAAATTTTATAAATAAAATTCCACTAAAATCCAAAGTAAGTAATAAAGATACCTGGGATTAACTTTACCACCGGTAGTTTACATAATATTTTCTAAAATATAATATTTAAAATAAACATATTATTTAAAGATTAAAGTTTCATCTTACTCTGTGCCCTTTTATAAGTAGCTTCCATTAACTTATCCTTTTCCACTATAGCTCGTTCGTATTTTCCTCTACATATTAAACCGATTTCATCGTGGCAGGTAATATCAAGTATAATTTTATTTCCAGATATTTCAGTTACGGTTAAAACAGTTGATACAGACCCTCCTGCTAAGGTTAAAGTAGGTTGTTCATGGGTTAACTCTATGTATTTACCTACGGTAATATATCCGTTAGGCAACAAAGGGTTAAGCATTTTAGATGATGCATCGATGATTATGTCCAATACTTCAGGTGTTGTAAGCAAGTAATCTAACGAATCGTTAGTGCCTGAATAAGCGTATGTTCCCCGTATATTATCTTCTTTTTTATAAATGGACGAAAGCCCTACGGTTATCTTATGGTCAATCATACTAATTCCCCTCCAAAATTATTGTTTTTAACATTATAGCATAGGTTTATTTGGTTATCAAACTAATAATTTTATAAAAAGATACAATTCCCTAAATTTTAAAGTAGTTCATATTCCTTGAAATATAGGGAATATTATATATATGAAAAAAATAGTAATAATACCGGCATACAATGAACAGAATAATCTTATAAAGGTTATCAAGGATCTTAAATTAAATGCACCAAGATTTGACTATGTAATTATTAATGATGGTTCAACAGATGATACAATTTCATTATGTATTGAAAATAATTTAAATGTAATAAATTTGCCAGTTAACTTAGGAATAGGCGCCTGTGTTCAGACAGGATATATATATGCTTTAAAAAATGATTATAGTGTAGCAGTACAATTTGACGGAGACGGTCAGCATAAAGCAAAATACCTTGAAAAAATGTACCATGAATTGATAAAAACAGGTAGTGATATGGTTATAGGATCTAGGTATTTAGACAAGAATGGTTTTCAATCTACTGCTCTTAGAAGAACAGGTATAAAAATTTTGTCTAAATTAATTAAAATATTACATAAAGAAGAAATTAAAGATGTTACGTCGGGATTAAGAATGGTAAACAGACGATTAATGGAAGCTTTTAGTGAATATTATCCATATGATTATCCAGAGCCGGAAACTATAGCATTTTGTATGCGTAAAAAATTTGAAATTACAGAGTTTCCAGTGACTATGAGACCTAGAATGGAAGGAACTTCCTCCATTGATAGAATACAATCGATATACTACATGCTTAAAGTTAGTTTTTCTATTATAGTTGATTATTTCAAGAAAATATAAAGGGGTGGTAGACAATGGATTTATTGACACAAATATGGATTATTGCACTATCAGTAAGTATTATTATTTATCTATTTGAAAAGATACGTAAACAAAAATATATAGTAAAGTTTTCTCTACCTTGGTTTCTAACCTTTTTTATTATTATTGTATTGGCAATTTTTCCAATCTTAATAGACTTAATAGCTATAATACTAGGTATTAGAGAGCCAACAAATGCAATATTTTTTATTGCTATAGGCATATTAGTTAATAATATTATTAATTTATCATTTTCAATGTCTGAATCTAAAAAACAATCAATCAGAATGGCTCAAGAAATTGCATTATTAAAGAAGGGTTTTGAAATTAATGGAGGGAATTTAATTGATAGCAAATTACCTAGAAAAGTTGCATTTGTGGAAAATAAAAATATAGGTAGTAACAATGAGAAGTTTGAAAAATGAAGTTTTAGGATATATTCTTTGGATTTTGTTTTCAAATGTATTAATATATGCTTCTTTTTATTATAATTGGAAAGAAGAATTAATCCAAAGAGACTATTTAATATGGACAATTATGTTAGTTATTGTGACTTTAATAGTATTATGGTTAAACATTAATAAAATTAAATTTTTAAATGGAGAATTAAAATTTTCCTCATTAATTTTAACAATATTAACAAGTTTATTGGTCAGCTTTTTCTATTTTGGAAAGTCATTTTTATATGAAGAAACAGGATATTGGATGGTTGTAAACAATATACATTATTTTCTATTTATAAGTATATTTGTTTTTATATACATAGTTTTCTCTATGGAAATTTTCCATATAACAAAAGATATTATTATAAGAAAAACTAAAGGGATAAAAAGATACAACTATCACTATATATTACTATTTATTATACAAATATTAATATTGGGGATTTACTTTTATGGATTAAATCCGGGCAATATGTCCTACGATACATATAATCAAGTGAATCAACTTAAAGGGATTATTTCCTACAATACCTGGCATCCTATAGGGCATACTCTCTTTATGGGTTTGCTACTTAAAATTTGGAACAACTATGCTATTATAACAATTTTTCAAATACTGTTTTTCGCTGCCGTTACTACGTCTTTTTATAGATTTTTGTTAAAGTATAAAGTTAAATGGCAGTTAGTATATTTTACTGCAATTATCATGGTAGCAATCCCTTCTGTAGGAATAAATCTAGTGACTCAATGGAAGGATATCCCCTTTACCATAGGGCTGCTTTGGGGAACTTTAATACTATTTAAAATGAATATTGAAGAAAATTATTTTCAAAAGCCAATTAAGGCTGTGGAATTTGCTCTTTGTCTCCTATCTATTTCCTTGTTTCGCTTTAATGGAATTTTAGCATTTATAACTATGATTGTATACGCCTTTGGCTATGTATTGAGGAAGAAATATATGAAAAGAAATTTATATATATCTATAGCCTTTGTTCTTACTATATTTTTTGTTATTAATGTAGTAGTGCCTAAATACTTAAATGCTGTTCCAAACCCTCCCGGAATGAAATTAAGGCCTATATATCAAGGTTATGCTGGAATTTATATTGCCGGTAAGGAGGAAAGTTTAAAAGAAGAAAGTCAAAATTTAATTGAAACTGTAAGCAGTCCTGAACAGATTCACGATTTTTACAACCCCTATTTTGCCGATACAATTTCAACTAATACACCTAATTTTTTAAACAATCTTTCTAAAATAAAAACTCCAGCTGCATTGAAAATCTACTTAGAAGCTTTTATAATTCATCCGGAAATTATACTGGGAGATAAATTTAATCTATCTGTTTCAATGTGGTCAGTTACGGCGGATAGATTTAGCTATAACAATGCTTATACTACTGCCATACAAAAAGAAATGATTGAAGAATTTGGAGTTGAGAGAAATGAAAATAAGTTAACTGAAATTATTAATAAATTTGCGATCTTTACTTTTACAGAAAATTACTTATTAAATACATTAGTGTGGAGAACTGGTTTTTACCTTTCGTTAGAATTTGTTCTTTTATTATATTTAATACTTAAAAAGGATAGGCGAATAAGTTTATTTATACCTTTGTTATGTAATGGAGTAATAGTATTTTTGACTATGCCAGCACAAGATTACAGGTATTTGTGGTTTATATTCCTTCTGTTTCCATTTTTAGCTTTAGCTTGTTCTGTTGACTTAAAAAATAAAAATCAACCTAACTAGAAAGGTATGAAAGAGGAGAGAATTTTGAAAAAATTTATAGTATATATTTTTTTTACTGTACTTGGATTATTGATGATGAAGCTGTCAGGGCAGCCTATGAAGTTGGAATTTAATGAAGGTAGTATTTTCTTTAATATTAGTGCTAAGATGATTTTGGCTCTATTGTTTTATCTTATTAGTTTCATATTATGGACAGGAATAGTAGTAAAAAATGATTTAAGTTTCGTTGTACCCTTTTCTTCTGCAATAGTTAACCTTCTTTCGGTAATTTTAGGGGTGGTAGTTTTCCGCGAATACCTCAACAGCTATAAAATAATCGGCATAGCAATGACCATAATAGGTCTTGTTTTAATGAATTATAGATAAGCTTTTAGTTAAATAAACAGTTGCAAGCTCTTGTTAACTGTATTAAAATAAGATTGAGAGCTTATAAGCTTATATTTTCCAAAGAAATTCTTTAGAAAATACAGTTGGATGATCTAGTAAAACTAAAAATTTAGAATAGAATAAAGAGGGATTAACTTATGTTTTTTATTGCGGGAGTGTCTCCAAAAAGAAAAAAATTAGATTATTATGAACCGATAATGTGCAACTGCTGTTCAAAATACGGACGTTATGAAGGATATATGGAATATAGTGTTTTGAGCTTGTTCTTTATACCCTTATTTAAGTTTAATAAAAAGTTTTATGCCCGAACAACTTGTTGTAATAGTTTGTACTTAATAACAAATAAAGAAAAGGGACTAATGATGGAAAGAGGGCAGGGACATAAGGTCTTTCTTAAAGAGAAGGATCTAAAGCTAATACAAAAAGGAATAAGTTGTTCCAATATTTGTCCAAGCTGTGGGCATTATTCAAAAGAAGAATACAAATATTGTCCAAATTGCGGTAACAAATTATAATCTCTACAAGAGCAGCTATTGTTTATGCCACATGGAAGGTGAGAGAAGTGCTATTACAGGCAATATTTCTAATCTACCTATTATCATGGCCATTGTCATTGTAATTTTACTTAAGTGGGAGAATTCGGAGAAATTACCCATAGGTCCGATTAGCCCATATCCTAGGCCTATATTGCTTAAGGATGAAAGGGCTGCCGAAAATGTAGTCATAAAATCAAAGTTTTCCAAAGATAATATTACTAGCGTAACAAATAAAATAAATATATAGGAGAAAAAGAATATTAAAACACTTCTTTCCCCATCATTATCTATAGTTTTATGGTCAATTTTAATTTTGCTTATTGAGCCGGGATGTATAGTTTGTTTTATTTCTTTAAGTACTGATTTAAACAGTATTATTATACGTATTAATTTCATTCCCCCTGTTGTTGAACCGGTACAGGCACCGGTAAACATTAATAATAATAAAAGTGATTTGGAAAACATGGGCCACATATTTAGGTCTGTTATTGAAAAACCGGTGGTTGTAGTTACGGAAGTAACCTGAAAAGCTGCATTTCTTAAAGAATCGCCTAATGAATAATTATAAAGCGGCAGTATATTAATGAAAATTAAAACTGTTGAAGCTATTACAAGTCCACCGTAAAACCTCAGTTCTTCATTTCTTAGCACTGTTTTTATGTCCTTTTTTAAAATAATATAGTAAAGAGAAAAATTGATACCGAACATAAACATAAACACCACAGTTGCCCACTCTAAAAACACACTGTTATAATGTCCTATACTGTAGGTTTTCATGGAAAAACCGCCTGTTCCCGCAGTTCCAAAAGCGTGTATAACAGCATCGAAGAAGGGCATACCTCCTATTACAAAAATAATTATTGTAATTAAGGTCATTGTTGAATATATTGCATACAATATTTTGGCAGTGTCTGAAAGTTTTGGAACTAATCTACCAGGGGATAGCCCTGCATGTTCTGCCTCCATTAGAAATATTGATCGAGCACCTAAAGAAGGAGCAAGGGCCATGGTGAACACCAAAACTCCCATGCCCCCAATCCACAAGGTAAAACTCCTCCAAAACAACATACTTGGAGGTAGGCTTTCCACATTGCTAAAAATTGTCGCCCCTGTAGTAGTAAAGCCGGATGCCGTTTCAAATAATGCATCAATATAACTATTTGTTATACCGCTGATATAGTAAGGAAGTGCACCAAACAGTGATATTACCAACCAGCATAGGGCAACAGAAGCAAAGGCTTCACGTTTTCTTAAAGTGTATTCTTTAGCCTTTATATTTTTCAAGATAAGACCAATTGTAGCTGTTATTCCAATTGCTATTAAAAATGCATTTCTGTCAAAACTGTTATCAATTACAGCTATAATAAAGGAAGGAGTCATTAAAACAGATTCCCAAAACAATACTGTACCTATTATTTTAAGTACAATTTTTAAATTCATATATTCCTCCTGTCAATCTGTTAAAATTTCATTTAAGTCGGTTATATGTCCTGCTTTTGTTACAACTATTACCTTGTCTTTTTCTTTAATTAGGTCATTACCGTTAGGAATAATGATTTTTTTGTCTCTTAAAATAGCTGCAATTAAGACATCCTTTTTCATCTTTAAATCCTGCAATTGAATGTCTGTTAAATGGGGAATTTTTTTAGCCGTAAATTCTGCAATTTCCGCTTCATTATCTAATATTCTATACAATTTCTCCACAGCAATTCCCTTTGAATTATCTAAGGCGCGAACCAATCTCAAAATGTTGTTTGCTGTTATGAATTTGGGACTTACTATACTGTCCAAACCTAATTTCGTAATAATGGGAAAATAATTTTGCCTGTTTATTTTAAGAATTACTTTAGGTATTCCACATTGGTGAGCATACAGTGAAGTAATTAAATTTTCTTCATCTCTGTCTGTCAATGACACTATGGCATCGGCAGAAGCAATATTTTCATTATCTAAAACTTCTTGGTCGGTTCCATCACCGTGTATAATTAAGGTATCATTTAAGATGTCATTTAAAAGGTAACATCTATCTTTGTCTTGTTCAATTATTTTTACCTTTATATCTAATTCTTGGAGAATCCAGGTTAAATAGACGGCAATCCTGCTTCCGCCAATAATGGTTATATTTTTGGCCTTGTGGGGGTGTCTGCCTAAATATTTAAAGAATCTTAAAATGCTACCTCTTTCTCCTGCAACGTAAACCAAATCGTCCTGGTGAAATTCAAAATTTCCCTTTGGAATATATACATTGTTATCTCTTCTCACTGCGCAAAAGAGTACTTTTTCAGGCAATTTTTTATTTAGCTCCATTAGTTTAATGTTAATTATTGGATCTGAGTCTAAAACTCTAAATTCTACCATCTCAACAAGATTATTTGCAAAAGTTTCAACATTAGTAGCAGAAGGAAATTTAATCATTCTAGCTATTTCCGTCGCTGCATCCATTTCAGGATTAATTACCATATCTAATTCCAACTCTTCCTGCAGCATTTTAAATTCATTTGAATAGTCAGTATTTCTAACTCTTGCTACCGTATACTTTGCTCCTAATTTTTTTCCTATGACGCAACAGATCATATTTAACTCATCGGAACTTGTAACTGCCAATAACAAGTCTGTTTCATCTATATCTGTATTTTTTAATATTTCAACACTGGCACCGTTACCCTTTATACACATAAGGTCAAGGGTTTCATTTGCATAGTTTAAAACTTCCGCATCATGGTCTATTAAAGTTATATGGTGATTTTCCATTGATAACTCCTGAGCTAATGTATAGCCTACCTTTCCTGCCCCTACAATTATTATTTTCATCATTCTCTCCCATAAACTAACATATAAATAAAAGGAATTATTATATATTCAATGAATTTTCTTGCTTCTTTATTATATTAAGAAAGAATTTAAATTACAAGCCTTATTAGGAGGTTTGTTAGATATATGTTATAATTAGATTAGAGAAATCTTTTAAAAAGGTAGGTTTTAATGAAAGTAAAATATATTATTTCATTTATATTATCAGCAGCTATATTCCTATATTGGCAAAATAATGATATTGTTATTACAAGGTATAATTACAAAAATGAAAAACTTCCAGATAAATTTAAGGGATACAAGATTTTACATATATCAGACTTCCATAACAAGAATTTTCACGGAAGATTAATAGGCAAAATTAAGGAAATGAAGCCAGATATTATTGTTATAACAGGAGATTTAATAGATAGGAGAAAAACAAATTTAGAGATAGTAACAAATTTCATCAAAGAACTTGTAAAGATTGCACCCGCCTACTATGTTTCAGGCAATCACGAGCAATTATCAGTTCACTATGGTAAATTCAAGGAAATATTGAATAATTTTAATGTAATAAATTTGGACGATATTTATACTAGGATAGATAGAGAAGGTAGGTCAATTGGATTAATAGGAATTGCCGATCCGGCAATTAATGCAAATGAAAAAACTTATCTCTTTGAAAATAATGAAGGCTATGTTAGAAATAAGTTACATCATTTAACAAAGAATTTAAAAACAGATTTTAACATACTCTTATCTCACAGACCGGAATTATTAAATGTCTACAAAGAGTTTAAGATAGATTTAGTATTCAGTGGACACGCTCACGGAGGTCAAATTCGAATTCCTTTAATAGGAGGTATCCTTTCGCCTAACCAAGGCTTTTTTCCTAGATTTGCAGAAGGAATTCATAAGGAAGGCTCAACATCCATAGTTATAAGCAGGGGGTTAGGCAACAGCCTTTTTCCATTTCGAATATTCAACCGTCCTGACTTAGTTGTTGTAACACTAAACAATAGTTGATAATAAATGCACTTACAGCTCATAAAAACAGTCTGGTGGCAAGAAGACTGTTTTTATGAATTAGCTATTTCTGATAGGCCTATAATTATATTATTTTGAATCTGCCTTCTTTTCTTCTTGGAGCTTTTGGATTACTAACTGCAGGATAACCCAATGTTACAGCTGCAATAAACTCTCCAGCTTCTGGAGCAAATTCATTTCTTAATATATCGGAATATCCAGTCTCGATAGGCGCAGTCATCCAGCAAGAACCTATTCCTTTATCATATGCCATTAAACAAAGATTTTGTAAGGCTGCAGATGCTGAACTAATGAGTGGAATATCAGGTTCATAACTAGCTTTTAAAAGAAAGGCTAAAACACATACACTGGCATTGCCTAGACTAGTTAAAAATCCTAATGTTTCTTTTACTACTTCAGGATGATTAGGGAATCTCTTTTCTAAATTGCCCCTTGTTTTTTCGCTAATATCACCAAACAAAACACGAAGTTTTTCCATTTGTTCATCACTGTTAACAGCTACTAAATACCATGGTTGAAGATTTACGGCTGAGGGAGCCATTACAGCACCTTCTAATATATCTTTTAGAACATCTTCTTCTATCGGCTTGTCTATGTATTTTCTTATACTTCTTCTGCCAAATATAGCAGCTCTTGTTTCCACAATAAAACCTCCTGTAATTCATATTCTCTTCTTTCCTTTATTATATAAGAAAGAATTTAAATTACAAGCTGTTATTAAAAGCTTTGCTATAATAATTGTTCAGATCAGTGCATATCAGATATATATGAGCTGAAAACAGGAATTTGAGCTTATAACCACACATGGCAATAATCCTTGTATATTCACCTGAAAGGTTATATAATAAATCTATTAAAATTGGAGGGTTGAAATGTTTTTCTCTTTTAAAAATAGTCCTTATATTGCAGTTATAGGCGATATTAGAGATTCTAAGAAGATCAAACAAAGAAGTGAAGTACAAAGAAAGTTAAAATCAATTCTAGAGGAAATCAATGAAAAATATTATGGTGATATTGTTTCTAAGTTTATGATAACTTTAGGAGATGAATTTCAGGGTTTGTTGTGTAAGGGTTCAAATACCATGGATATAATATTGGAAATTGAGAGGAAAATGTATCCGGTAAAAATAAGATTTGGAGTTGGCATAGGCGCAATAACGACAGATATCAACAAGGAAATGCCTATAGGAGCAGATGGACCGGGATATTATAATGCACGAAAAGCTATTGATTTTATGAAGGATAATGAAAAGAAAAAACAGACAAATACAGCAGATATAAGAATTGAGGTTGAAGGTGATAATCAAGGAACGACAATAATGATTAATACAATATTGTCCTTGCTGACAGTAATAAAGGATTCTTGGACTGACAGACAGAGGGAAATAATTTGGGACATGTTGGAACATCAAGATAAGCAAGTAGATGTTGCCGAAAGGTTTAATATAAAACAACCTGCCGTTCAAAAAAGTCTATCAAAAGGAAGTTATTATGCATATAAAGATGCATTAGATACTATAAGTAGAGCATTAGCAGAAATAAGGAGAGAAGATGTTTAAGGAATATCTTATTTTATTGCTTTTAGGACACATTATCGCGGACTTTTATGTACAAACGGAAAAGGCGGCTGAAAAGAAGGACAATAGTATTAAGTGGGTCTTTATCCACTGTTTACAGTACTACGGTGTAATGCTGTTAATTGTTTTGCCTATAATATCTTTCAACCATGCAAGGGGAGCTACGATGGTAGCATTTCTTCATTTTTTATTTGATTCGTTAAAATTTATATGTATATCTTCAAAAGAAAAGAAAGATAAAATGTCTAAAATAACTGAAAGAAATATATTCTTTGCAGATCAATTTCTACATTTTGTTTCTTTAGTGGGAGTTGCATATTGGCAGGCTAAAAATAGTATACATATAGATGAGGGGAAAGTAATTGCTGATTTCTTAAATATTGTGGGAATACCATGGTTGGTGGTTGTTTCATGGATATTAGCTTTATTATTCATACATAAACCAGCTAATATAGCAATCCAAAAGTTATTGGCAATATATAAGCCGATTAACAATAGCAATAATATGAAAGAAACTATTAGTGCTGGAAGATTCATAGGTACAGTGGAACGAATGATCATGCTAATATTCCTATCCATAAAACAATACTCGGCAATAGGCTTGGTTTTAACGGCAAAGTCTATAGCCAGATATGACAAAATATCTAAAGAAAAGGATTTTGCAGAATATTATTTATTGGGAACTCTTTTAAGCACCTTAATTGTTATAATTGTTTCTTTTGTATTTATTATTTAACTTTAGGAGCATCTTATAATGTTATAAAACCCCTTGACTTTTTGGTCTACATTTTGCAAACTGAAATTGGTCTACAAATTATAAACCAAGGGAGGTTTTTGTGAAAGAATATCGATTGACGGAAGCGGAATTGAAGTTAGCCGAAATGATTTGGGAAAGCGAGCCTATTTCTTCACCGGACTTAGTTAAATTGTGTGAATCTAAGTTAAATTGGAAAAAGTCTACTAGCTATACTATGCTAAGAAAACTTGAGATAAAAGAAGTTTTCATAAATAATAAAGGAATAGTAGAGTCATTGCTAACTAAGGAAGAATTTTATACGGAACAGAGCAAACAAATAGTAAAAGAGGGATTTGGCGGCTCTTTTCCAAGGTTTTTAGCTGCATTTACAAGACATAAAAAATTAAGCCATAAAGAAATCCAAGAGATCAAAAAGCTTATTGAACAGCATAAGGAGGATTAGTATGGATAGATTATTTTTGCAAATTATCAGCATGAGCGTTACAGCTACTTATGTAATAATTTTTGTAATAGCTACTAGGTTGCTGTTGAAAAAGTTCCCTAAAATATTTTCTTATGTACTATGGTTTGCAGTGCTTTTCAGACTGATAATTCCATTTTCCTTTGAAAGTGTTTTGAGTTTAATTCCAGATGTACATATACCACAGGATATTGCATATTTACCAAAACCTGAAATTAATAGTGGGATAGCAGTAGTTGACAGTGCTGTAAATAGTGTTTTGCCTTCAACTGTTAATCTGCCTGTAAGTGTAAACCCTATGCAAGTATGGCTTGCAATAGGAGTAATAATCTGGGTTATAGGGATGTGTCTACTTCTTATTTATAGTGTTTTTACTAGTGTAAAACTATACCGTAATTTACGCTATGCAAAACACATGGAAGATAATATTTACACTATGGACGGACTTAAAACCCCCTTTGTTTTTGGTGTAATTAATCCGAAAATCTATCTTCCTGCGAATCTTTCAGAAAATGAAAAGCCATATATTTTGCTCCATGAACAGATCCATATCAAACGATTCGACCACATTGTAAAAGCTGTTTTCTTTTTAGTTACTTGCATTCATTGGTTTAATCCCTTTGTATGGCCTGCCTTTTACCTACTGGGAGAAGATATGGAACTGTCTTGTGACGAAAGAGTAGTAAAAGAAATGGGGAGCACTATTAAGAAGGAATATTCATCTTCACTTCTTGCAATGTCAACAGGTAGGAAAATTGTCGGAGGATGTCCGATAAGCTTTGGTGAAAACAATACCAAGGGTAGAATTAAAAATGTTTTAAATTACAAGAAACCGGCATTGTGGTTTTTAGTAGTTGCTGTAATTATAATAATTGTAATTATCGCAGCTCTGATAACTAATCCAAAATCTGTTTTAAATCTTAATGATTTAAGACCAATGCTAATGGTAAATGGAGAGTTATATTTAGATACTGGTAAACAACTTTCCGTTGAAATTGATGAAAGTGAAATTATAGGAGAAATCAAATCCTCAGTTTATGGTTCTGAAAAGCCCGTAGAAGAAGGTCAAACAAATTTTGGTTTAATAGGAGCCAAGTATGCGCATTTTGAAAACAATATAGCTGTTCTAATAAACAATGAATGGGTTCTTTTTGAAAAAGAAGTTAACAATGCGATGGAAGCAAATTCAGAAGAAACTAATATTACAAACTATGAAAGAATAAGCGCATATATGGAAGAAGAATGCAGAAAAGCTTTTTCGCCTTACTATGACTTGCTTGATTTCATAATAACAGATTATCAGGAGGAAGTTGTTAACGGCAATATCGAAGCTGTATTTATTTACACATTGATACATAAAAACTATGACCGAGATCCAGATACTGTGGAGTACATTAAAGAGGCAAAAGAAAGAGGAAGTGAAAACTATCAACAAATGTATGATGAATACTTACAACCGAAGGAAATGAACTTTCATTTGAAAACAGTTACTGATGAAAATGGAGAAATAACCTTATATTCAAATATTTCCCCTGTAGGAATCCAGTGGGAAGAAACAGAAATGACTGATTATATTATTAAACAACCAGAAGAAATCTTAGAAAATTAATATGGTAGTATACGCCTGTCCATATAAGTATGCCTGTCACATGGCTGTAATTGCAGTGGCAAAAAAGTCCGTTCACAAACGGTCTTTTTTGTTCTTGACATAATGATAATAGTAGCATATACTGTGCATATAGTATATACACAGCGGAGCAGAGAAGGATGATAAATGAAAATATTAATATCTAACTCAAATAAGCAACCGATTTATGAGCAAATTTCATTTCAAATAAAAGAACAAATAATCAATGGAGTACTAGCTAAGAATGAGTTGTTGCCGTCTATTAGGAATCTTGCTAAAGAGCTTGAGGTAAGCGTTATTACAACCAAAAGGGCTTACGAAGAATTGGAAAGGGACGGGTTCATACATACGGTTCAAGGCAAAGGAACATTTGTAGCCTCTCAAAGTTTAACAAGTTTAGAGGAAAAGAAATTTGAAATTATTGAAGAAGATTTAATTAAAATTGTGAAAAAGAGCAAGATGTTAAATATTCCCAAAGAACAATTAATCAAAAAAATAAAAATAATCTATGAGCAGGAGGAATAGCAATGGAAAGAATTTTAGAAATAAAAAACTTATCCAAAGATTATGCAGGTTTTAAGCTGGATAATGTGAGTTTCAGTCTGAAAAGAGGATACATTATGGGTTTTATAGGCCCTAATGGAGCTGGAAAGACCACAACTATCAAGCTTATAATGAATTTAATCAAAAGATCCTCCGGGGAAATAAAGATATTTGGATTAGATAATTTAAAGGATGAAAAAGAAGTTAAAAACAGAATTGGTTTTGTCTATAATGATTGTAACTTTTATGAAAATTTTAGTCTTATAGACAATGCGAAGGTCATAGCGGATTTTTATGAGGACTGGTCTTGGAAAGATTTTGACAATTATTTAAACAGATTTAAGCTTAATAAAAATCAAAAAGCAAAAGAACTGTCAAAGGGTATGAAAATACAGTTTGCTTTGGCAATTGCCTTGTCTCACAATGCAGAATTGCTTATAATGGATGAACCTACCTCGGGCTTAGACCCTATATTCAGGCACGAAATAGTAAATATTTTGCAGGAATATATTGAAGATGGAAAGAGAAGTATATTGTTTTCTACACATATAATTTCGGATATTGAAAAGATGGCTGATTACATTACCTTTATCAATAAAGGTAAATTGGTGTTTTCAGAAGAGAAAACTATATTGGAAGATACCTACAGAATTGTAAAAGGCGGGTTAGACATATTAGACAGCAATATAGAAAATGAATGTATCAGGATTAAAAAGAATAAATACGGGTTTTCGGGTCTTACACTTAATCACGAGAAACTTCAGGCAATGTACGGTTCAAATATAATTGTTGATAAACCCAATATTGAGGAAATCATTATTGTCCTCTGTTGCATCTGTAGGTGTTGTATACACTATTGTCGACAGCCTTATAGTGAAAGAAAGTACCGCAGAAAATTCTATAGTAATGAAAAGTCTTCCTTTGCAACAAAGAAACATAGTGATTGGTTTTTATATGTTTTCTGCAGCAATTATTATCACCACAGCTTTAGCTGTCAGTATATTTCCTGCGGTGAAATCTGTATTAGATGGGAATATCATATTTTTCAGGTCAACATTTATAATCAATATAGTATTTTGCATTTTCATATTTTCAATAGCTTTCCCTTTTATCTACAAATTTGGGTATTCGAAAACGAAACCAATTATTACAATAGTAGTTTATGGTATACTTCCTTTAGCGATTATTTTTTATTATATACACGCTCTCTATACAAGAGTATTTTTAACAACCGAAGCAGAATTCATTGTTAACATAATAACCAACAACTTTACAGCAACAGCTATAGCTTGTCTGCTTTTATACTTAATATCGATGTCTATATCAATTAAAGCATATTCATAATCCCATTCTTTAATAGAATTAGATATTTTTGTTAAAAAATTTTTACAACATTTTTCAGATATAGATTTTAATGGCAGGTGATAATTATGAAAGCAACAATAAAACATAATTTGTTATTATTAAAAAAGATTCATTTTAGTCTAATACTTTTAATTATTGTTATTATTGGATTGTATATTAAACGAGGAACTGGCTTGTTTATTATGATAATTCCAACGATAGTTTGTATGTCAGTTTTTACAATGGAGGATATTGGTGGCAAAAAATATAAGATCATTTTCAGTTTGCCGACAAGCAGGGCAGAATTTGCAAAGGCTAAGTTCATAACTTTGTTGATTATTTATAGTGCCGCAACCTTATTTGTATTAGCGATATATATTATAAGTGTGATTATTGGAAGGACAAACCCAATAGATATGCTACCATTTGTCTTAGAGTTGGCCATAACATTTCCATTGTCTATTTTCTTAGGTGGAAATGTAATCGAATTTGTAAACCCAAGCTTCATTATGTTGTATCCTATTTTCATGAATTTGATTATCTATAACATGGTGGATGTTAAATTGCAAGTCGGACAAGACATTATCTTGGATGTGTTGATTGTGATAATATGGTTAGGATTAAGTGTTGCTGCTTATGTTGGTAGTAAAAATAGTATTATTAATGTATATGAAAGTATGGAATTATAACTGAAAAAAGCCTAGGAGGAAAAATATGATTTGGACCCATTTATTTCAAAATCATATATTAGATAGGGGATTGGATTACTATGAACGTGGACTCGTTTCTAATATAGATATAACTGATGAGTTAATAAAAGGACTAGTACATGGTACTGATGAATACTTTGTACAAATTTCTATTGATAATGGTGAAATAAATGATATGGATTGTGACTGCCCTCATGCATTCGATGGGAACAATTGTAAACATATGGTCGCATTGTTATATAGTGTAGAGTATTACGATCTTATTGAGGAAGGCGAAAAAAATGATACCAAAGAATCTGATGAGGAAATAAGCATATCTAAATTGGTAGATGAAGCTGATGAAAATATAATTAGAAATTTCTTAATAAATATTTTAGAGAAAGATGAAAAATTATTATATAGATTCAAAAATACTGTAATAACAAAAATGACTCATGCAGATGTAAGGAAATATAAAACGCAGATTAATAGTGTTTTTAGAAGATACGGTGGTAAACATGACTTTATAGATTATAATAGTGCTCAATATTTTTATTTTGATATTATGGACTTTATCTATGAAGACTTAAGTATTATTTTAGATAATGGTCAATATGAGGAAGCCTTTGAACTTATAAATCATATATTTGTTAAATTAGGTAATCAGGATATGGATGACTCTGGTGGTCAAACATCAATGATAGCTAATTCTTGTGTAGAATTGTGGGAATATATATTAGACAATTGTAATGAAGGTTTGAAGGGAGCAATGTTTCGGTGGTTTATGGACAATCTTGATGGTTCAGTTATTGATTACATGGAAGACTACCTTGAGGATATTTTATTTAATAACTTTTTAGAAAAAGAGTATTTGTCAAGAAAACTTAAATTTATAGAGGATAAGATTCAAAAATATAAGCAAGTTACTAATGCAATATCTGCTAACTATCATGCTGAAAAATGGACTATTAGGTATTTAGAAATTTTGGAGGAGCAAAAATTACCACAAAACAAGATAGAGGAATATTACAAGGAAAACTTAGAATTTAACACAATACGGAAAAAATATGCAGATTACTGCCTAAAAAACAAAGATTATGATTTAGCCATTAAATTATTAAAGGATGGGAAATCAATAGATAAGGACTATCGTGGGATTGTTGCAGATTACAGCTTACAATTAAAAGAGATTTATAAAAATACAGGCAAATTTAATGAATATAAGAAAGAATTGTGGTCTTTGGTTTTAAAATATAAAGTAGGGGATATAAACTTATATAAAGAATTGAAGTCCTTATATAGTACCGCAGAATGGGAAGAAAAAAGGGAAAAAATATTTGAAAAACTACCTAGATATTCTAATTTAGATAAACTTTACGAAGAAGAGAAGCTTTATGACCGTTTACTCAACTTAGTTATTAATTCTACTGGTCTATACAAATTGAATGAATACGAAAAATTCTTAAAGAAATTATATCCTAGAGAATTGCTATATAAATATGAATTAGAGGTAAAAGATATGGCCAGCTATAGTTCTAACAGAAACAAATATAGGGAAATAGTTTCTATATTAAGAAGAATGCAAAAATATCCGGGCGGCAAAGAAAAAGTCAAAGAAATTACTGATGAGTGGAAAATAAAATATAGAAATAGAAGGGCTATGATGGATGAATTAAGTAAATTGTAAGGCATACACTCTCCTGGCAATACTTAATAGCATGTTGTTGCATTATTATTGGTAATATACGCAGTAGGCAATTATGGTTGAAATTTGATTATTGAGATTCACGGTATCATTTTAACTTATTTAAATAATTTATATAGGGGTTGGTATTATATGGTGAAGGCAGTATTGTATTTATTTTTGTCTTTTTCTAGCGGGTTTAGTGGAATTTATTGGTCATACATTTATCTTACAAAAGAAGGGCGTGAAAAAAGAGATAATATTGGTAAATACACTTTGTTAGACAGAATATGCCAATTGCTGGGCCTGCATATGACATTGATAGTATGTTTGCTTAATTTTCTCTTTTATGGAAACATAGATGTAATTAAATAACTAATAATCACATTAGGTACTATGATAGCTTACATATAGGATTAAGCCCCATTATTCAAATTTATATCCAATAAATTGAAAGGAAAAAGAAATGAAGAAAAAATATGAGTTTGATTCTGAAATTAAGAAAGTTCCCGATATTGACGGAGCATATGTAATAGTACCATTCGATATAAGGGAAAAATTTGGTAAAGGAAGAGTAAAAGTAGGTGAAGGTTACTATAACTACTTTGTAAACAAGGTAACTTAATTTTTTGAATGGAGAAATATTATGAATATAAAAATCAGAAGAGTATCTAGTGAAGATTTATATATGGTATCAGAAGTGGAAGCTAAATGTTTCCCAGAAGCAGAGGCAGCTACAAAGTCATCATTAGAACAAAGAATTAAGACATTTCCCGATAGTTTTTTTGTAGCGGAAATTGGTGGAAAAATAATTGGGTTTATTAATGGGTGTGTTACTAATGAAAAGGCTATTTTCGATGAGCTATTTAGTGATGCTAGCCTACATATTCCTAATGGAGATTATCAGGCTATTTTTGGACTTGATGTAATTCCTGAATACCGTAACCATGGAATTGCTGCTCAATTAATGAACCATATGATAGAATCATCGAGATTAAATGATCGCAAGGGTGTAATCTTAACGTGCAAAGAGAATCTACTTCATTACTATACAAGTTTTGGATTCAAAAACAAAGGTATTTCAAAATCCCAGCATGGTGGTAGTGTTTGGTATGATATGATTTTAGAGTTTTAGTCTTTTTAGATATATATACTGCCGAGACTGGCATAGAAGGTCAATTAAAGACTAGGGATAATAATTATGATTTGGTGCTTTTAGATGTAAAGCTACCGGAGGTAGATGGATTTACAATTTGCAGGGAGTTAAGAAAATTTAGTGATGTTCCAATTATATTTATTACTGCAAAGCATAGTATCAGCGATAGATTGTATTGGTACCAGTTAGGATGCGATGATTACGTTACGAAACCATTTTTATTAGCAGAACTCTATGCTAAAGTAATGGCTCTTTTAAGCGTTCAAAAGGAACGTCCCTTGTTGTTCCTTTTGGCGGTGTAACAAAGAGTTATGGTAAAGCAAGGTGATATAATAAAACTGGATTTAGATCACCAAGCAGGTCACGAACAGGCTGGATATAGACCAGCAGTAGTCATAAGTAATGATTTTTTTAATTCAAAAGTGAATTTAACTATTGTATGTCCTATAACGAATACAAAAAGAGCCTTCCCTCTTCATATTCCTCTTGACAATAGAACAATTACAACGGGCTTTGTTTCGTGCGAACACATTAAAGCTTTAGACCTCAATGCTCGTAGATATAAAGTAATTGAACGCATTCCTGACGATCTGTTAGAAGAAATTATATCAACGGTCTTTTCTCAAATTGCAAGATAATATCTAACTTAATTCGGGGCTGCTTTTAAACAGGCAGCCTAATTTTTTGAGAAAGTTTTCTTTTGGATACAAAAAAGATATATTTATATGCTATTATGTTGTCGGAGGTGTGGGAGAAAGTAACAATTGGTATTCCTTCAAACTTCTGTTAATCGATGATATATCTGCCTGTATATCCTATTTGTTTATATTGATGAATAAAACTATGAGATATATAATATCTATATACCAATGTATATAAAGGGGGATATTATGATAAAGAAAATAATATCTGTATTATTGGCTTTGATGATTATATTGTCAATAAGTACAGTTACAACAAATGTTAATGCTATTATTTTAGATAATGAAAATGGTGTTGAAGAATTTACACAAAATACAAAACCTAATTTGGGAAATGTTCAGTACAGTATAACCGAAGCTCCCGGTACTGAAACAAACGCTGGGGAAGAAGAAAAGGATCAAAGAGTTATAGATCCAAATATGCCTATGGTTGCCATAACCTATGATGATGGACCATCTCAATATACAACAGAAATATTAGATGTGCTTAGGGAAAATAATTCAGTGGCAACCTTCTTTGTGTTGGGATCAAGGGTATATAATAACGAAGATATTCTAAATCGAATGTTGGAAGAAGGTAATCAAATAGGCAATCACAGTTATAATCATAAAGATTTAACGACTATAAGTGACGAAGAACTGTACAAGCAAATTAAAGGAACAGATGATTTAATTCATATAGCCACCGGCTATACACCGTCAGTTATGAGACCTCCATATGGTTCTACTAACGATGGAGTAAATAGTAAAATACCAAAGCCGATTATTAATTGGTCAATAGACACATTAGACTGGGAAAATAGAAATACTGAAGTTATCAGTAATACTATTTTGGAAAATGTAAAAGACGGAGATATAATACTAATGCATGACTTATATGACAGTACTGCGGAAGCATCTAAGATAGTAATTCCGGAATTAGTCAATAGGGGATATCAGCTTGTAACTATTGATGAGTTATTTGAATATAGAGAAGTTACACTTGTAGAGGGAGAACAATACTACCGTGTATATAAATAAAAAACAGAGCAATGGAGAGAAAATTTCCATTGCTTTTTTTTATAGAAGATCTATAACTTGGGTAACTGTTCCAAACTCGTAACCTTGCTCTTTTAAGCCCCTTATCATTGTTTCCAGAGCTTCAAGTGTATCAGTGGCTGATTGATGCAATAAAATAATTGCTCCCGGTTCAGCGTTTTCCACAACTCGGTTTACTATGAAATCAGGTCCGGGATTTTTCCAGTCCAGGGAGTCTATGGTCCACATTATGGTAAGATAACCAAGGGAAGCTAGTTGGTTTAAGATTGCCTGATTGTATTCTCCAAAGGGAGGCCTAAACAAATATGGATCTTGA
>JAAYRW010000141.1 GCA_012518555.1 Tissierellia bacterium | reverse complement strand
GCTTTATAGGCGTCTGCTAATTTTTCATTATATGTAGGGAAATTAATAGGTCGTAGCACAACGTCCAAACCTGCCTCTTTGGCTAAGGATATTTTTTCAGGATCATAGCCTATACCTATGTTCATAAGTCTTGAATCCGCAACCTTTACAGATTCATATACTCCTTTTCCATCTATATTAATTATCTTGTCCGTTTCACTATAGTAGATGTCATCATTTGTACCCTTTAATACTATGTAATAAACATCATCCAAAATATGCCTTTCATGAAACTCTGCAGCATACCTTTCTTCTAAGCCGGAAACAATGTAGCTGTATAGTTCTTCATCTTCTGTAGATATTATAAGATCTACAGGCTTTATTTCATTTTCTTTTATAGCGCTTACAATTTCTTCATGGTAACTATCCTGCCATTTATATTCTTTAACTAACTGGGAAACTATTTCAGCTCTTAACTCATAGCCAGCTTCAATTAATAAATTTATAGTTTCTTCCTGAATAGAGACAGACTCTGCACCAAATTCCTTAAACTTTTTAAACCAGTAGCTTAAATCTTCATCTGAACTATCTGCTAGCTTTTTAATTTCATTGTAATCAAGGACTATTTCAGCAGTTTTATACTGCTTCTCAACTTCTGTTCTCTGATATAGGGTGTACAAACCTATTATCAGTGAAAGACAAATTAATATAATAACTATTTTTTCAACTTTCAGCTTCATTTTATCTCCTAAATATATGTATTATAACATCTATTCGGGGCACTCCTCTATTGACTATCCCCTGATTAACAATAGATGTGTGGCCATTCCTTTATTACTTTTTTAAAACACAAACAACCATTTTTACTAAGAATTCTTTTAAAAAGGGAACTCGGGCCGGATATTTAAAAATACTCCTTAATGGTTCTTCCGAATAATATTCTACTGTAAATTTACTATTCGCCAATATTCTATTTGCTCTTTTAATTGACATTTTATTAATATATGAAAAATATTCCCTTCCATCTTCTTTTTTACCTATTCTAAAATCAATTCTTTCCTTGCCATCAGGTAAGTTTTTTACTAATTCTTTGTAAGATTTAATAAGGGTTTTTTCACTGAAAAAGACATGTACCCAAGGTATTCCTATAGCATCGCTTAAATGCGCACCATAGGGATGGTTGTAAGGAGGAAAGTTAAGATATAGCTTTCCATCCTTTTTTAGTAGTCTGTAACATTCATCTAATACTTTTTCCGGTTCATCAACATGCTCCATTGCATCATTCATAATAATAGTATCGAAAGAATTATTTTCGAAAGGCATATTTGAAGCATCTCCTACAACAAATTCGAATTTGTCATCTAAATTATAATCTCTTGCTAAGTTTTCAGCTTCTTCTCTATATTTTTCTAAAATTTCAATACCGACAATTTTTTTTACTCCCTTTGAAGCATAAAAAACTGTCTTACCTCCAGCACCACATCCAATGTCCAAAACAACTTTATCCTGGAACATTTGGTCAACAGTATTATGCTTAAGGTAAAACTTAATAGTATCTATCCCCTTTTCATATTGCCACTGGGCATATGTTTTTTTACCTTCATTGTTTAAATTAAAGGGATGCACTGGTAGCTTAAACAATTTATTAATGGACATACATATTTTATACATACTAACCTTCTTCATTCCTTATAATATTGTACTTTGCAATTATATCATTTCATTTTTATTAATTCAACGTTAAGTTAATGATTTAACCCTCAAAGACTTAATTCTTGTTAGTACAAGCCTTTATTTCCATTTATTTGGAAAATGCTTTTGTGAGTTTTGTGTTGAAATTTGTAAATATTTAATGTAAAATGGCATATATACCTTTAAGGAGTTGTTAAATTGAAAAAGATACTTATATTAACTTTAATTTTGGCACTAATATTTACTGCCGTAGTTTTTGCGGCACCGGGAGATTCAAGTGACCCCATAGTGGTACTAAGTTATTTAAACGACCGTATTACTGCCTTAATCAATGAATACAAATTAGATGAAATACCAAGTTTGCAAAAAAAAGTTAATGACCTTGCTTCAGATGGATCTTCAAGTGGTTCAGGACATTCATCAGCTGAATTGGAAGTAGTAGAATTATATGAAGGGGATAAGTTAATTGCTGGAGCTGGAACAGAGCTTATTTTAAGAGGCGGTAAGGCCTTTGTAATAGGCAGCGAGTTAGGCGGAATTTCAAACGTAACGGCCGGCAAGGACTTCGTAGCAGGCATGGAATTTGTTGCCAATCACTTAATGATAGTTCCAAGAGATGACGGCAGAGGAGCCTACACAGATGATTATGCCATATTCATGGTAAGAGGTGCCTACGAAATAATTAAGTAATAAAAAGATGAAGCAGTTGAAAATCAACTTCTTCATCTTTTACTTTAAAAACCTACTCTTTAGTCTTTATTTGAGACTCGAGGACTTTAATACGTGCTTCTAACTCCTCAATTTTTGTATCTTGATTAACAAATGCTGTGATTAAAACAGAAACAACAAGTGCTACTAAAGCAATTATCCCCCATAAATTTTCAAAAATAAGTATTCCACCAAAGAAAAGAAACACATAAGATAGGATGAAGCATATTACGAATGTTCCAAGAAAACTCTTCATTATTACTCCTCTCTTTTTCCTGCTTGGTTTTCAGTTAATTCTTTAAGAATGCTTATAAATTCATCTGTGGCTTTGTAGCCTTGAAAGTTTGTTTTGTTGTATCTTTTGCTGAATTCGTCGAAATACTTTTCTTTAAGGTATATAATTTCATCTTCTATATGGTAGTATAAATCAAAATTATATTCTTTTTCTCTATCAAAAATTAGTATTTCGTGCTCTGAAATAATATCTGCTTCCAACCATAGATAGCCATCATCTTTTGAAGGTAGTTCCGATACAAGTTCTGTTTCGTCGGAATTTAAGAGGCTATCAAGTAAAGATTTAACATTTTCCACCTTTGAGCTATCATCACTTACTTTTCCGTCAAATGAAGTAAGTCTTTTAATACCTTCATGTTGATTGCTGTACTTAAGTCCATCCTTTTCGTAAATTGTTGCATCAATTTTAGAAACAATACTAATTGTGCCGGACATTTGAGACATTTCTGTTAATGCTTCATCAATTTTAGAAATATAACTATCTTTCTTAAATATATTTAATACTACCGCTATAAGAATTACAATTATAGCAGCCAAAAATAATATAGGCTTGTAATTAATTCTTCGTCTTCTGCTATACATTCTCCTTCTCTTAGCCATAACTCACCAACCTATACCTTTTATTTTAAGTAATTTCTTGATATTTTTTTCTAGTTCTTCGATTCTACCTTCGTTATTTATAACTTGGTCAACCATAGATACTTTTTCTTCAATAGGTATTTGCTTATCTATTATTTTTAAAACGTCCTCCGGATCTTTATTTTCCTTTATAGCTCTTTCCACCAGTCTTCTTCTTTGTATTTTTTCTGAAACATAAATTAGCCATACTTCATCATATTTCAGCTCATGTGATCCTTTAGTTTCTAAAATAAGAGGTATGTCTAAGAATATTACTTTATCTGCTGTAGTTTCGATACCTTCCTTTAATTTTTCATAGACATATTTGTGTACTGTTTTATTGAGCTCTTGAAGTTTTTTTTCATCCTTAAAAACAATATTCCCTAACTTTTGTCTATCTATAGTTTTGTCTTCTGATAAAATTTCTTCACCAAAATTGTTTATTACTTTGTAATAGAGTTCATTTCCCCTATTGTAACCTTCATGGACAATTTTATCCGAATCCAAAACCTTAAAGCCAAGTTTTCTTATTATTCCTACTGCTGTAGATTTTCCCGTTCCTATACTACCTGTTATTACAATAACTTTTGGTCTACTTTGCATCATACCAACTACCACCTGTACTAATATCAGATTTTAGCTTAACTTTGAAATCAACTACCACACTTTCCATTTCTTCTCTTAAAATATCCTTGACCTCTTCAAGTTCTTCCTTATGAGCTTCAATTATTAATTCGTCATGTACCTGTAAAATAAGTCTTGATTTCATTTTGTTGTTTTTTAATCTATTATATACTCCAACCATTGCCGACTTAATTATATCGGCGGCCGTTCCTTGAACGGGAGTGTTAAGAGCAATCCTTTCCCCAAAGGAGCGAATATTAAAATTACGGGATGAAAGCTCTGGAATATATCTTCTTCGACCAAAGTAGGTAGTTACATAGCCGTCTCTTTTACCCTGTTCCACAATATCCTTCATATATTTTTCTATATTTGAATAGTAGGCCATATAATTATCTATATATTTCTTTGCCTCTTTTCGCGCTATATTTAAATCCCTGCTTAAACCGTAATCACTAATACCGTATACTATTCCAAAGTTAACTGCTTTGGCTCTATCCCTCATTTCAGAAGTGACCTCCGACAATTCCACATGAAATACTTGGGAGGCTGTCTTTGAATGTATATCTAAGTGATGTCGGAAAGCATCTATTAAATTTTTCTCATTAGCTAAGTGGGCTAACACTCTTAACTCAATCTGAGAATAGTCTGCATCACAAAGTATATAATCTTCTTCTGCTACGAAGGCCTTTCTAAGTTCTCGCCCTTCTTCCGTCCGAGTAGGAATATTTTGAAGGTTTGGCTCTGTACTAGATATTCTTCCTGTAGATGCTATAGTCTGGTTAAAAATAGAGTGAACCCTGCCAGTATCTTGATTTATTTCATTTTTTAAACCTTCCACATATGTGGAGTTTAATTTTACCATTTGTCTGTATTCAATAATTTTGTCTGCAATTTCATGTTCTGATCGTAATTTTTCAAGGACTTCCGCATCTGTTGAATAACCTGTCTTTGTTTTTTTGATTACTGGAAGACCTAATTTTTCAAACAATATAACTGACAATTGTTTTGGTGAATTAATATTAAATTCTTCTCCTGCAAGTTCAAAAATACTTTTCTCTAACTGAAGTATTTCCTCTGTAAAGTGTTGACCTAATTTGTCAATTACATTTTTATCTACTTTAAAGCCTGTAAATTCCATATATGCTAATACTTCAATTAAGGGAAGTTCTATTTCTTCATAAAGAGCAGTCATTTTTAGTTCTTCTATTTCCGAAGTAATTTGTTTTTGACTTCTATTTACCGTATTTAAATAGTTGAAAATATATGCCTTTCTATCTTCTATTCCAATATCTTTAAATGTTTTTCTTTTTACGCCGGTGCCTAGAATCTGATTTTCCGAAAGTATTTCCTCCTTCAAAAACTCATAGGCGATTTTATCAATAGAGTATGAGCTTTCGGAAGGGTTTAACAAGTATTTGCCTATTTCCGAATCAAACTGGATATTGTTTAACTCTATATTGTTTTTCATTAAATAAATAATTTCATTTTTTAAATTATGTCCCCATATGGAAATATCCTTACTTTCAAAGATACTTTTTAAGCTTTCCAACACTTCTTTTTCCGCAAGGTTTTCAAAGTCTATATAGAAATAATTTTCACCATCAGTAATTCCAAGGGCTAAGGAGTTACTAGTAAGCACCCGTTCACCGTCAAATAAAAACTTAATTATTGCTTTTTTACTTTTTTCCACAGCTTTTATTATATCTTTTAATTTATCTATACTAGCATCAATAATACTTGCAGCAGATTGTACTGTAGCTTTTTCATCAAAGATGGATATTTGATTTTCAGCTTGTTCATCAGCAATTCGTTTTTTAAATTGACGAAACTCCAGTTGGTCATATAATTCTATTAATTTATTTAAATCTGGTGTTTCTCTTTTATATTCTTCAATATTAAATTCAATAGGAATGTCGGTAACAATTCGGGATAAGGTCTGACTCATATAGGCTTGCATTTTATCGGTTATTAATTTTTCTTTTAATTTTCCCTTAATATTATCAATGTTTTCATATATATTGTCTAAACTTTTATACTGGTGCATAAGTTTTAAAGCTGTTTTTTCGCCTACTCCGGCAACGCCAGGTATATTGTCAGAAGAATCTCCCATGAGAGCCTTTAAATCCACAAATTGTAAAGGAGTAAGACCGTATTCTTCCTCCATAGCTTTTAAATCCATTTCTTCAGTATTTGTAACGCCTTTTTTCGTTAGAATTACTTTGATATTTTCATCTATAAGCTGAAGATAATCTTTGTCGCTAGTTACTAAGTAAACCTTAAACCTGTCTTTTGCAAAATTTGCAATTGTTCCTGCCAAGTCATCTGCTTCAAATCCTTCAACTTCTACAGCTTTGATATTGTGAACTTTAAGTACGTCTCTAATAAGTTGAAATTGCTCAACTAATTCGTTAGGAGCTTTTTGACGATTTGCTTTGTATTTGTCGTATTGCTCATGTCTGAATGTGGGTTTTTCAGGGTCAAAAGCAACACATATATATTCTGGCGAATATGTATCTATAATTTTATACAACATGCTCAAAAATCCGTATACGGCATTGGTATATTGACCCTTTTTTGTTTTTAAAGGTGGCAATGCGTAAAATGCTCTAAACAACAAACTGTTGCCGTCTAATATCATTAATTTTTTCATAGAATCTCCTTTTCTTTATTGTAAATACAAGAAGGTTTCCAGCTATCCTGTAGTGATCTTGTTTTTTATTATATCAACTAATACAAGATGGGTAAAGGAAAACTTTTATCATAGAGTGCAGGTAAATTTAAAATAAACACTGTCACAGGGTATAGCTTTAGACATATAATACTATAAGCATAATTAATTAAGGAGGTTTAAAAATGGGTTTTTTACGAGGTAATAGAGTAGGCGGTGCAGGCGGCGGATCAAGTTTACTATTTTTCTTCTTATTATTAGTAATTTTATTCAACGAGTGCTGCGACGATATTTGCTAAATAATGCATAATAAAGGTCTGATTTTTCAGACCTTTAATTATTTATAAGCTAGATAAATTATATTAAATATTACTATCTTAAGATTACTTAAAGATTTAGGATGTAAAATAAGTTACAAGTTAATAGTGAAAACTAATTAACTTCCCTCTCCCCCTTGTTTTTTTATAAATATTTTATTATGCCTTACATGGTAAGGCATAATTTTTTTGTGTTCTAAGTTCTATGTTTTTTTTCGTAAGTCTCTAATAAGTATTTACACAGCATATTTATAAGTAAAATAAATACTATGTAAAATATTGATTTTATGGGATTTATAAAAAACGAACTTACATTTTCACCTATAAAGGCTAATGATAAAAGCATAATAAATTTTGATGGAAGCAATACTGCTAAAAATTCCTCCGTCTTCATATTTGTTAATGCTGCTGCTCCACTAAGCAAAAAAGAAGGTGTAAAAGGAAAACAGTATAGAAAAAATAATATACTTAATTTTTTCTTTTTAATTTTTTCTAACTTATTCCGATACTTACTTTCTTTGATTTTTAATTCTAGTCTTTTCCCTCCTACTTTCCTTAACACTAAAAATAAAAGGAAAGAACCTATACAGCTACCGATCCATGAATATAGATATCCAAAGAAAAAACCAAAGACTGTAACATTTATTATAACGAGGGCAATCAGCGGTAATATAGGAAAAAATGCTTCTATTATAGGAAGCAGCATTGCAACCGCCGGTCCTCCTATTTCAATATATTCTAAAAAGATTTCAGTATTCATAAATTCCTCTTTAGTATTTTTAAAAAACTCAATTAATTCTATTATACCCTTGATTATTTCACAGTATAAAAATATAATAACATTATAAATTTATTTTAACGGAAGGAAAGGATAAATTATGAAATATTTCATTGGAGTTACTGTTCCAAAAAATTTCAAAAACAAAATTGAACTTTTACGGGCAGAATTTAGATTCTTCACTACAGAGCCTCATATAACTTTAGTGCCACCACCGGCTCTTCCAGAAGATGACTCTTTTATTGAAGATCTAGTAAAGACTTGTAAAGAAACAAAAGCCTTTAATATAAAGCTACATAATTTAGATCAATTTGGCGAAAGAGTATTATATGTAAAAGTTTATTCCCCAGAATTAATTTCCTTACGGGAAAAATTATATGATAATTTAAAATTAATAAAAGAAAAAAGACCATTTACTCCCCATTTAACAGTTGTAAAGCAAAGACCGAGACGAAAAGTTAATATTGAAAAAATTAGAAGAAGGGCAGAAATCAAGCTTAATCCCTACCCTAAGTATCCATTGAATTCCTTGGTCGTTTATTACCAACCGAAAGAAAAATCTATATACCTTCCTTACATGGTAATTCCTTTCGAATAAGATAAAATTACTGCAGTCTTTGTTCAACTAAGTTTGCTAATTCTTTTGCATATGTATTTATTTCTTCTAAATTCTCTCCTTCGATCATAACTCTAACTAAAGGCTCTGTCCCTGACGGTCTTATTACTACTCTGCCTTTATTAGCAAAGTGTTTTTCAATTTTTTCTATCTTTTCTTTTATTACTTCATCGTCTAAGTAATAATTCTTTTTGTTTTCAGAAACTTGAGCATTTACTAATACTTGGGGCATATCCTTCATCATAGCCGATAATTCTGATAAATTTGTGTTTTTTTCTTTTATAACTCTTAGAAGCTGTATAGCCGTTAATAGACCGTCTCCTGTAGTATTGTAATCTAAAAAAATTATATGCCCTGATTGTTCTCCTCCTAGGGAATAATTACCCTTCAACATTTCTTCTAAAACGTATCTATCTCCAACCTTTGTCTTTATAATATTTATGTTTCTTTCTTTAAGACATATATCTAAACCTAAATTAGTCATAACAGTACCTACAAGCGTATTGTTATTTAATTCTCCTTTTTCCTTCATATAGCTACCGCATATGGCAAGAATATGATCCCCATCAACTATCTTGCCCTTTTCGTCTGCTGCTATCAATCGATCTGCATCACCGTCAAAGGAAAGCCCTATATGAGCACCTGTTTCAAGAACTAATTTTTGAATTTCTTCCGGTTTGGTAGAGCCGCAATTTACATTTATATTTATTCCGTTAGGTTCACTGTTAATTACATAAACTTGTGCTCCAAGTTCACTAAGAAGTTGGGGAGCTGCTTTGTAAACTGCTCCATTGCCACAGTCAACAGCAACCTTTAATCCCTTTAAATCTATATCTATAGTTTCTTTTAAATAATCCATATATTTTCTTAAAGGTTCTTTAACATCTATCTTTCTCCCAATATTCTCTGCTACTGGAACATAATCTATATCTAAATTATTAAGTATGTACTCTTCAATAGAGTTCTCTAGCTCATCTGTTAATTTAAGACCTTTTTCATTAAAAAATTTAATGCCGTTATATTCAACGGGATTGTGGGAAGCGGTAATCATCACTCCTCCATCAGCATTAAGCATTCTTAATATACAAGCTACAGCAGGTGTAGGCAAAACTCCCAAATACAATACATCAATACCTGCAGAATTTAAACCTGAAGACAAAGCCCCTTCAAGCATGTCCCCTGAAATCCTCGTATCCATACCTACAACCATCTTAGGTCTTTTCTTTCCCTTTGTTAAAAAGTATCCTCCTACTCGCCCCAACTTATATGCTAATTCCGGTGACAAGTCTTTGTTGGCGATACCTCTAACACCGTCTGTCCCAAACAATTTTCCCATAATTCCTCCAAATTAATAAGCATTTTATATATTGTACCATATTTTGTCCTCTAAAAAAAGGCTATGTGAAAGCTGAGTTTAAGCCATGGTAAATCTTTTTATACATACATTTGGTAGTAAAATCCTTTTTTTTACAGGCTAATTTCATATCTCTCTTTAGGAGGGCTAAAAGATTTCGATAATTATGTCGGAGTTCACTAATATGGAATTCATCATAATAGAAAGATTTATTACTGTGCCATAGGGAAAAATAGCTAATCAAGAAATTACAATAGCTATCTGTCGATTTAACAAAATAATATATATTTAGAAAGATATATTCATCACTATTATAAAAATTTATATCATACCTTTCTATCCAACCAAAACAAGTATTGTTTTCCAAGTCGATATGTATATTTCCCTCTATGCACCCACATACTGTTGAAAGAAGGTAAATATCCATACCATAGTTTTTATACATTTTTTTGTATAAGGTATCAAAATCACTGATTTCAATATACTTTTCAGCCTTGAAATCATTGTTTTATAATACTTTGCCATAGTAAGCCCTAATCCTCCCTATTCATTTATGATAAGTATAATTCTAACAATTGTCAATTGATAAAAATAGTGTTTTACTCTCTGCTGGTGCCTTGGCTCTGCTGGTGACTTTGAAACTATTTGATTAACAATATGAAAACTGCTATAATTATATAAAGGTATTATTAAGAATAGCTTTATATATGTTTGTAAATTAGAAAGGATATAAATATGATTGTTTTATCATGTAATAATGTTTCTAAAGCATATGTGGCAGAAAACATTATTGAAAATATTTCCTTTACGGTAAATGATAATGAAAAGGTTGGACTGATAGGCCTTAATGGGGCAGGCAAGACAACATTATTTAATATATTGACAGGAAATTTAGAACCTACTACTGGTGAAATCTACAAGGCAAAAGGCAAGAAATTAGGCTATTTAAAGCAAAACACCATTATTGATAGCGATATGACTATAATGGAAGAAATGCTTACTATTTTTCATGATCTTATCCAACTAGAAGAAAGACTTAGTAATTTATCACATAAAATAAGTCTTTTCACTGAAGACGATAATCAACAAGAATTAGAAAAACTCATGAATAGCTATTCAAAATTAAGTGAAGAGTTTGAAGAGTCAAGGGGATACAGCTTTAAAAGTCTTATTAAAGGAACCTTGATAGGACTTGGATTTTCTGAAGAAGAATTTGATAAACCCATTAACATTCTTAGTGGAGGCCAGAAAAGCAGAGTTATGTTAGCAAAGCTTCTTTTGAAAGAGGCAGATATACTTTTGTTAGATGAGCCTACAAACCATTTAGATATTGAGGCATGTACATGGTTAGAAAAGTATATAAAAGATTTTAAAGGCGCTGTAATAATCATTTCCCACGATAGGTATTTCTTAGACAACACTGTTAACAGGATTTTCCTTATGGAAAACAAGTCTTTAACTACTTATAAGGGAAATTATACAGAATTTATGAAAAGAAGAAAAATTCAGTTAAAATTAGCTATGAAAGAGTATGAAGAATACGAAAAGGAAGTGGAAAGACAGGAGGAGATGATCCGGCGCCTCCATGCATATGGTAGTAAACGTAATATAAGACAAGCTTTTAGTAGACAGAAAGCCTTAGATAAAATTAAAAAATTAGATAAACCTTCTAAAGATAATAAGAAGGTGGTTTTAAAATTTACTCCTAAAATAAAAAGTGGCAAAGATGTGTTAAAAGTAGATAAAGCTTCAATTTCTTTTAATTCCCGGGAAATATTTCGAAATGTTAATTTAAATATTTATAGGGGAGAAAAAGTTGGAATCATAGGTCCTAACGGTATAGGTAAATCAACACTCTTAAAAATAATAGCTAATTCTATTAAGGATTATAAAGGTGAAGTTACACTAGGACACCATGTGCAAATAGCTTATTACCACCAGGAACAAACTAATTTAGACGAAGAAAACACCCTAATAGATGAAATATGGGATGCACATCCCACTATGACCTACTATGATATAAGATCTCTTCTTGCCCAATTTTTATTTACGGGAGACAATATATTCAAAATAGTCGGCGAACTTAGCGGAGGTGAAAAAGGAAGGTTGTCTCTTTTAAAACTAATGACATCTAATGCTAACTTTCTTTTAATGGACGAACCTACCAATCACTTAGATATTGATTCTAAAGAAGTGTTAGAAGACGCTCTAATTAATTATGAGGGAACTCTATTAGTCGTTTCCCATGACCGCTACTTTTTAAATAAAGTAGTAGACAAAATATACGATTTATCTGCCGATGGTGCCTTTGAATATCTTGGTAATTATAATTATTATCTTCAAAAGAAAGCAGAGCTAGAGGAAACTGATGATGAAGAAACTAATATAAAAACAAAGACCCAAATTAAGGCTGAAAAGAAAAAAGAGCGGGAAATGATAAGAGACCGACAGAGACGGGAAAAAAGAATAGAAGAACTTGAAAAACAAATTGAAGTATATGAAAATGAAGTTTCTGAATTAGAAGAAAAATTATGCCAACCTTCCACCTATAACGACAAATTTTTAATTATAGAATTAAATGAAAAGTTAAACAGAAAAAAAGAAAACTTGCATAAATTGTATAATCTTTGGGAGGAAATTTTAGACAGTTAAAAAGTTACCTACATACTGTTGATAGTTTGTTGGTAACTTTTCTGCTAAATTCCACGTATCAACAGCTTTATCCACAGCTGTTGATAATTTTTGTTTGTTTTTTGTTAACTAATTTGCAAGTTCCAGATTGGGAATTGCATTTAAACTACCGTCTGCAAAGAGGTTTTTCATATATTTATAATAGGCTGCACACCCTATCATAGCTGCATTATCAGTACATAGAATCGAAGATGGTTTTACAAATTCATAATTATACTTATGGCACTCTTCTTGCAACTTTTCTCTCAAACGACTGTTAGATGCAACGCCCCCTGCTAAAGCAACATACTTAAGGTTTTTTTGCTTTGCTGCTTTAATTGTTTTCATAACTAATACTTCTACTACCGCTTCTTGAAAACTTGCTGCTACATCTTCTATTATGACTTTTTCATTTTTTTGCTGTGAATTATGCAAATAATTTAAAACTGCAGATTTTAAACCACTAAAACTAAAGTCTAAACTTTCATCGTCAATAATTGCTCTAGGAAATTTAATAGCTTTTTTATTTCCTGCTTTAGCCGCCTTATCTATTAAAGGTCCTCCCGGATAGCCAAGTCCTAATGCCCTTGCAACTTTATCGAAAGCTTCTCCTGCAGCATCATCCCTTGTGACTCCTAGAACTTCGTATTTGCCATAATCCTCCACATAAACTAAATGAGTATGACCTCCTGATGCTACCAGGCAAACAAAGGGAGGTTGTAAATTCTTATTTTCAATATAATTTGAGTTTATGTGTCCTTCTATATGGTTAACAGCTATTAATGGTTTTTTCCATCCGTAAGCAAGACCTTTGGCAAAATTAATTCCAACTAAAAGAGCCCCCACTAATCCGGGACCGTAAGTAACTGCTACTGCATCTATTTCTTCCAGCTTAACATTAGCATCCTTTAAGGCTTTTTCTACTACGTCATTTATATTCTCTATATGTTTCCTTGAGGCAACTTCCGGAACTACACCTCCGAATTCTTTATGGATTTCAATTTGAGATAGTATTACGTTTGACAAAACATTTCTACCATTTTCAACGACGGCTGCTGCAGTTTCGTCACAGGATGATTCTATAGCAAGTATTTTAACTTTATCTTTCATATTTTCCTCCAATTTTCCTGAACTGATTATACTACTATATATTTCATTATTCAAGAGCCAAAGATATTTCTCCGACTGGAGATTGTCTAAGCCATTTCTTCCATGTCCAACTCTGTCTTCTGGAGCGTCAAAAAAGATCCTCCACTTTTCAGTGAAGGATCCCTTGTTTACTAGCCAGAAAAACATCCTGCGCTGTTAATCTAAAGTTATTTCGTTGCTTTTGTTTGTTCTCCAAACGTGTAGTCCTAGTGCAAGTCCGATAACGCCATATACCATAAAAGTTCTAAAGTATTCGCCTAACAAGGCATTTCCAAATAGGGATAATCCTATTTCAGGAGACATTATAAACATTGAGTTAAACAAGAGAGTTCCGATAATAGCATGTTTTACTCCTGCTTTTTGAGTAGAAGCACCTCCAACTAAAAGTGCCGCAACGGAAAACATACCTATTTGTGTATGTGCCCCGTAAGTGTTTAATGTACCCATATTCTGCAAGTACATAATTTGCCCCCAAGAAGCAAATATGGTAGACATGATAGTGGCTATTATCCTGGTCTGATCAACATTTATACCGGACACTTCCGCAATATGTTGACTTTGACCGACACTTCTGAAGTCCTGTCCAAGCTTTGTCTTTAAAATTAATTCATTAAATAGACATAAGGCTGCTATAAGTATTGACGTTATAACAGGAACCTTACGTACCATCATTAATGTTGAGTTTGTGGAAATAGCGTAAATACTAATTCCAATCATAACCACACTTAAAATTATATAAAGCAGAGTCGTTGTTTTGTTATATCTATACAAAACAGGATTCTTTTTATTTCTTAATATTTTCCATACTTGCAAGAGCAAGATAAATGCAAATAGTATTAAGATAGCCCACATAAATGGTATTTCCCAAATTTTATCCAAGGCATACTTAAGGCCACCGTCCTCATAAGACACTAGGTCTACAGACATTCTCACACCTACTCCATCAGGCTTAATCATAGGGTGATTTGCAGGTACTTTTATAATGACACCTACTACCACAAGGAACAAAAATTGATATATTCCGTTTGCAAAGAAGCCTACTATTAAACTGGCAATCATTTCTTGTCCTCTGGTTTTATTATACAAGTTCCCTGTAAAATATCCAAACAGTCCTGCTATAGGCAGTGCTAAAAACATAGTTAATAGCAGACCTGAAACTCCTCCAAGTTCAAAGAATCTCACTATGGCAATGGCTATTTGCCCTGCCATGGCGCCTACAACAATACCAAAGTTAAGTCCTAGTCCTGCAACAACAGGTATTATCAGGGATAATACTAAGAATGCATTCCTAAAGAATCGACTGGATAATTCTGTCAAGAAAAAATTAACAGTAACCCCGTCTGAAACGAAAAATCCAAACAGTGTAAAGGCAACGAATATTAATGTAACAATATTATCTGCTAGCCAAGTAGATGCTTTAGTTGTTTTTAGTCTTTCGGATGTATTAATGTTATTCATTATTTATCGCCTCCTTTAACTTGTGTTAAAGCGTAAAGGATTATTCCGTTCTGGATTACCATACGAAGTATCTCAGATAAATCCGTACCTTCAAACATTTGATTTGCCACAGGAAGCGCCGTGGTAAAAAGGCCCTGGTATATTATTACTCCTATTATTACGTGAGATACCCTAGCTCTTGAAGCTGTAGCTCCACCGATTAATACCGCAGCAACCGCCGGAAATGCCATCATAAGCGGTGCCGTATAAAGCTGTGTATAGCCGTAACCCTGAGAATAAACTATAATTCCTATAGCTCCCATCACCGTAGACAAAATATTTGCCTTGATTCTACATCGGTCTATATTAATACCGGAAGACTGAGCGAACATAGGATTTGACCCTCCTGCTGATATGGCAATTCCCGATTTAGAGCGGAAATATACCCATACTATAAAACAACATAAAAAGAATATTAAAAGCATTCCCGTAGGGATTATTATGCCACTCTCACCGCCAATGGTTATGAGACCATCTTCACCAAAAAGTGAAAAGCTTAGAAATTTACTCAATATATGTTGTCCGCCAATTGCATCTAACTGTATGGTTTCTCTTAATCCGGTTCCCATAAACCAACCCATATTAGTACTTTTAAAGGGTATCATAAGCCATGGCAGACACATAAATGCAACGATTGAAAAACCTGTATAAGTTGCAATTGTCATTTCAGAACCTTTAACTGCATTTAACAATCTGCCGTAAAAATATCCTACAATTACTGCAAATATTATGGCAAGGATAATAGCCACAAAAAGCCATGACCATCCGGTAAATCCAAATTCTATTGACCATACTATAGCAAATAAACCGCATACTATGCCTACAGGCAAGGCAAAGTTGGGACCTGTTCCCGACTGTATGGATGGCACCATTGCCAATACTAATATTCCATTCATTCCTGCACGCTTTATAGTATCGCTTACTAAGGTCTTTATGGATATTCCCAAAGCTCCACCCATTATGAGAAGGATTATCCAAAAGGTTCCTATTATAAGAGTGGGCAAACCTATTTTATTAATAATATTTTTAGTTGTTTTCTTATCTTTTGCTTGTACCATTACGCGTCACTCCCTTCTGAATTACTGCTCCCTGACATCATCAATCCAAATTGAGCATCAGGTGCATCGGGAGGAAGAATACCTTCAATCTTACCTTCACACACAATTGCTATTCTATCACATATGCTTCTTAGTTCTGCTAATTCAGAAGAAGTCATTATTATAGTCATTCCATATTCATTATTTAATTGTTTTAGTAAATCAATAACTAATTTTTTAGCTCCTATGTCAATTCCTCTCGTAGGCTCAGAAACCAACAGAAGTGTAGGATTTAAGGTCAGCGCTCTTGCTAAGCATACTTTTTGCTGATTTCCTCCACTCAGCCTTCCTACCTCTTGCATAGAAGATGTACATCTAATATCTAAATCCTTAATCATTTTGTTTGCGTGATTTCTAATTTTCGCTGAATCTTTTAATTTAATAGGTCCTATAAAATTTAAAAAATCATCGTTTATTTGCATGGCGGAAAATGTAATGTTATCTTCTATAGCTACATCAAGTAAAAGACCTATACCTTTCCTATCTTCACTAACGAAAGCTAGTCCAGATTTTATGGCAGCTTTTGGGTTGTTTAGAGGCAGTTTTTCGCCCTTAAATTCTACTTCTCCTTTTGCAGGAAATATTCCCATAAGTCCATTTGCAATACCTAATTTACCCTGACCAGCTAATCCGCCTATACCTAATATTTCTCCTTTTTTAACCTCAAGGTCTATACCTTTTACTCTTTCTCCAGGCATAGCGACAACGAAATCATTAAGTTTTAATATTGTTTCATCGACAATATTTTTATTTATTCCTTCTTCTCTTTCAATTTCTATTTTTCGCCCAACCATTAGTTGTGCTATTTCATATTTATTTGTATCTTTTACATCTTTAGTAACTACGTGTTCCCCATCACGAAGAACCGTAACCCTATCTGCCACATCGATTATTTCATCAAGTCTGTGACTTATAAAAATAATTCCTATTCCTTGTTGTGAAAGTTTTTTAATTGCCTTTAACAAATTTTTCGCTTCTGCTTCGGTTAATACTGCCGTAGGCTCATCGAACACGAGGATTTTTAGCCCTGTTTTATCTATTTCCCTTGCAATTTCGATAAATTGCATATGTCCTACCGGAAGTCCCGCTACAGGAAGGAATTCGTCAATATTCATATCCAATGTATCTAAAGCTTTTCTTGCATCTTCATTCATCTTTTTAACATCTAATGTTCTCAGACGTTTCCCAAATATTGAACTTAAAGGATTAGCTTTAGTAATTTCCCTATTTAATTTTATATTTTCTGCTATGGTAAAACCGGGAATAAGCATAAATTCTTGATGAACCATTCCGATACCATTAGCCATAGCATCATGAGGAGACTTAATATTTGCCTCCTTGCCTTCTATTTCTATGGTACCTTCATACCCGCCGGTTGTATGAATTACCGGCATTCCAAAAAGAATATTCATTAAAGTTGATTTCCCTGCTCCGTTTTCACCTATAAGGGCATGTATTTCACCTTTTTTAAGCTCAATATTTATATCCTTTAATACTTTGTTGCCTGAGTATTCCTTAGAAACATGCTTTAAGCTTAGAAGGTTGTCACTCATTGTTACCTCCTGTTGTATGACATTACTAATTAGCATAGGAATGGTTCAGAAGTTCATAATAAGAAATTCTGAACCATTCCTTATAAAAATCTAACTACACTTTACTTATAAGATATGTTCTTCTCCATAAGTTAAGAAATCCATAATTATTAATCTAAACTTATCAATCTGTAAGCCTTCTTCTGTATATGGGTCTGTATAAACAGGTAAGTTAGCATATTCAGCCATTTTTTCTTCGAGAACATCTATATCAAGTTCGTCGCCTACATTACCCTTTATCCATTCTATTGCATATTCAGTAGAAGCAACCGTATTCATCATGGCTACAGGTACAGGCCAGGTTGAAAATCTTCCTAAAACTCCGTTTTCTTTAAGTACTTTGGCAGTATCACTTATTACTTGCGCCATACCTTCAATAGAATAATCCGCAGATTCTGATTCTATACCTAGTGCTGCAGGGAATCCGTGATATGGTGATGGGCAGCAAGGCTGTGGATAAATTGCTCCCTCATCAACAGCAGCTTTGATTAACGGAATTTGCATTGCGCAGTTTGTAGAGAAGAATGCAGTATCCTTTCCAAATCTGTCTACTAACTTAGGAACGTCTTCTAGTATAAATTGTTGTGCTCCCGCTACTCCTACGTCACTTGTTGGATCTGGAGCTGTAGCATCATAGAATTCAAGACCTATTTCTTCAGCAGTCGATTTCATTAATTCACGTCTTGCTGCAAGCATAACTACTGACATATGTCTTGGGAATGAATAGTGAACTAAAGTAGTTGCTCCCATTGCCTTAGCTTGAACTGGGATATTTTCTCCCATTTTTAAATCATTGGAATTCACTATTAGATCTGCTCTTTCTGCAACGTCAGGTGGATTTTCCTGAGGTGAACAATAAACTATAAACATATCGTCACGAGTTTCCAATAATTTATCTACTGCTGCATTAGTTCCTGGAACAGCCTGATTGATTATCAGTGCTTTAACTTCCGGATCAGAACCTATTCTAGTTATTGTACTAATCATTTGTTCCTGCTCAGTCATGAAGTTATCAGGCCACAATACGTGCACTATTTTGTCTTCGCCGTATCTATCTACCATTAGTTCTGCTGAACGATACTCTTCTTCATTTTGCGAAAGAGTATTGGTAACTATTGCTATTTTGCCTTCAAATACTTCTGCTGATGGCGTTTCTGCCGGTGTCTCTGCTGCTGGTGTCTCTGCTGCTGGTGTCTCTTCTGCCGGCGTTTCACTTTGTGCCGGTTGACCACAAGCTGCTAACGACAAAACCATCATTAGAGCCAACAATAAACTTATAAACCTTTTCATTACTTGTCCCTCCTAATTTTTACGAATTAAAAAATTTCGTAACAACATTATAATTGAAGTTATATAGATTGTCAATGACTTTTGCAAACGTTATATTGGTCTAAAGTACAAAATCCTTCTTATGTATGTAAATGCAATACATACTAAAAAATAAATAGGGGGGAGGTACTCCCCCATAAATGATTACCCAATCTCATATTTCTTTTAAAACACTAATCAAGATTATTTAGGAACTTTCTTAATTTTCTTTTTTGTTCCGGTGTTAAATATCTTTCAAAATTTTTTAGATCTTCTATTTTTTTATTATATTCTTCTTCGCCATATTGTTTTTTCAATTTTTGACCCATATTTCTTGCATCTCTTAAAATTTCTTCTTCTGACTTTCCTTCGTATTTATTTTTAAACTCTTTAAACTGCTTGTTGTTTATAAAATCATTTACATTTTTGTCAGCAGCAACCTTTTTAAATTCTTTGCTTGCTTTAATTTTGTTTATTTCATTTTCACTTTTAAATATATTTGACATCAATCTACCTCCATTTCATACTACATAATATGCTGTCATAACTAATTAATTACAATTTTATAAGCTTACACATAAAGTGTAACATAATTAATTGTAGGGAATAAGATATAAAGAAATATGTTTATAAGAAGGTGATTTTATTCCTGTTCAAATATTGTTATATGCCTTAGCAGCAAAATATATTTTTTCTAGTAATCAAACAAATAATATGGTTTCAAAACTATCGGGAACTACTAAACATTTAACTAGCGGTCTGTTACAAGATCCAAAAAAAATGGAAAATGCAATTAGTATGGTTCGAACTATAGCGCCTCTTACTACACCCCAGACCGTAGCAAAAGTAAATACATATTTACCAGCAATCGAAAAAATAAGTACCTTGCTTAGTATGTACTCATTTATTAGCAGGGCACAAAATTTCAGACCTATCCAAACTCTAGATGCCAAAACACCAATGGATAAAATAACGGCCTTAATGAGAACTAGCAATATACCTATGGGTAAGTTAATGGCACAGCCACTTTTGGCAAATAACATGGATAAAATAATCGGTTCCCTTGCAATGAATATGGCAAAAAGCGGTGGTTTCGACGAAATACTTTCATCTTTTTCAAAGAATAATAATGATTTAAATCAAATGCTTTCTCTTTTTCAAGAAAATGAAGATGGTGGGGATATAGGCAATTTACTCGCAGCATTAACTCCCATGTTAGACAGTGTTTCTTCAGAAAATGTGGAAGATCATGAATCAGAAGAACTACAAGACTCCAAGGATTCGTATGAAAATCCTACATATGAAAATACAGGCCAGGTTTTTAAAACTGCAGAATTTAACTACGATTCTGATGAAGTTATTGAGCCGGAAGATAAAATTCAGTCACATGAAAAAACTAAAAGCGAAAAGAAGAAGGAAAGAACTTACCCCCAAAGACCTATTCGCATAAGACAAAGACCAAGATAATAAAAGAGATTCCCAGTCTATTTGGCTGAAGAATCTCTTTTTCTTTATTCCATTTTATTCATTTTATAAAGATTTCTATTGTCCAAAAGCCATATTTTATCGGTAAATTCTCCTGGCTCGATCCCTTGTAGTGAATGTTGGAAATCAAACATCCTTGCATCCATTACATCTAAAAAATGAACAATTTCTGCTTCAGGGGTCATAGGTTTTTTAGGGCTGCCAAATTCCGGTTCATAGTGGTGAGATAGAACCATATGTTGTAAAATTACACTTTTCTCCCTATTAATTCCAATCTTCTCACCTTCAGAATCTATTTCTTTTATCCCTTGAATAATATGACCTAGTAATTTTCCTTCCATGGTGTAATCCGATACTACTCCATATTCGTCAGAATCCATTTCTAATATTTTGCATATATCGTGGAGAATTACTCCTGCATATACATAGTCCCTATTAAGATAAGTATACACTTCACAAAGTTTTTCACCTGCCTGCAACATCCTTAAATTATGGTATAGAAGCCCTCCTCTATAGGAATGGTGATTTTTCTTTGCAGCAGGGTAATAATAAAGTTTATTTTCATATTTTTTGAAAATATTTTCCGTCAAAGTCCTTATTTCCCCGTCTTTTATTTTATTTATATAGGACTTTATAGAATTAAGCATTTCTTCAGGTTCAATAGGTGCTGAAGGAATTAATTCGGCAATCTCCACATTATCCTCAGAAGTTTTTCCCCTTATTTTGTTGACTTTAAGTTGTCGGGCGCCATTCCATTCTAAAACTTCCCCTCTTATCTTTACGATTGGGTTTTCCGAAATTAACTTTTCCGTTTCTTTTGAATAATCCCAAACTTTGGCATTTATCGATCCCGTTTTATCTACTAAGTCTATATCTATATATTGTTTTCCATTAGTAGTTTTCTTAACATCAAAATTCTTTATTAAGTAGAACCCGTCAGCCCTTTCCCCAGGCCTGAGTTCAGAAATTGTTTTGTTTGTTTTTAACATTTTTCTCATCTGCTGTCTCGATTTATCATTTAACATACTAGCAATACTTTGACTCATACTCTGCCTCTCTTTGAATTTTATAACTTATTATAACATATATTTTCAAATCAATAAACAGTATTCTACAAAATGGAAAAAAGACCGCCTTAGCAGTCTAATTTCAACCCTGTCGCCAATATTTCTTTATTTTAAAGAAAGCTACTATGGCAATAATTATTGCAGGTATTAATATGGGAGAAGTTGATACTATGTTTACAAATAAATTTTCTAAGGATCTTATAATACTGTTAATGGTGTGTATAAAACCATCCTTGGCTCTTTCCCACACGCTGTCTTCAGCTCTTAAAGTTAAGCTAACTGACAGTACTTCTTGAACTTCTAAATTAATTGTTGACATTGAAACTCTATCATCTATATTGGTTAGACTTATATTTAATGTATCTATTTCAGTCCTTATTCTCCTAAGTTCATTTTCGATTAAGAGCATTTCTTCTACTGTAGTAGCATCTTCAAACAATTCTCTTAAACGCTCTTCCTGAATCTCTAAGTTTTTTACCTTGTTGTCTTTTTCGTAATACTCCTTAGTCATATCCCTTTCATCAATGTTCTTCCTTATAACTTCCCCGCTAACTTCAAGATAGTCAATCATTTCATAGAAATTTTCCTGAGGAACTCTTATTCTTAAATTTCCATACATAAGTTTTCTATCATTGTAACTCTGGTTAACTTCTGTATTGTTACTTTCTAAAAATCCTTCTAGGGAACTTATTTTCTGAGATAAACTATTAAAGAATTCATCATAATTTTCTGTTTGAAGGAAAAGTGTACCGGTTTTTATTGTTTTTGTTTCCCTTTCTTCAGTTGCAATCATTACTGAGTCCCTAGTCCTGTTTTCCATAGGCTGATATTCTCCTATAGACTGATCGTAATTTTCCATGCTAGCAGGTGCCTCCTCCGCCGCAGGCGCAGGCATAGAACCAGATTGAGCCATATCATAAGCTGCTTCATTTTTAGTGCTGGTTCCGAAATTGTTTAATCCGTAAACAAGCAT
>JAAYRW010000140.1 GCA_012518555.1 Tissierellia bacterium | reverse complement strand
ATAGCATAAGCAGGCCCTATCCCCATAACTCTAGGCTGAGCTCCAAAGTTGGCCGTAGCAACTACTCTAGCAAGAGGCTTTAATCCTAATTCATTAGCTCTTTCTAAAGTCATCATTACTAAGGCGGAGCCTTCCATCGCACATACCAAACCATCGTATAACATACTGTCCTTAATTTCACCGTCTCCCATACGATAACCTTCTCTTCCCTTCAGCAATAAATATGGAGCATTAGTCATACTTTCCATGCCTACTGCTAGTCCAACAGAAGCCTTATTTAAAGCTAAGGATTCATATATTAATTCAAAAGCTTTCATTCCTGAAGCACATTGCTGGTCAACAGTATATGCCCATCCTGTGTGAGGCATTTCGGCTTTAATTTGTAGCTGTCTTGCTGGATTACCCTTCTGTCCGTTTTTGTAAATACAACCTGCTGCAACTTCCTCAACTAAAGAAGGATCAACACCGGCATTTTTTAATGCACCATTAACAGCTATTAACCCTAAATCAACAGTAGTTAAACTTTTTAAAGACCCCATGTAGTCACCGATTGGTGTTCTTGCAGTTCCAACTATTACTACATCATTTAATTTCATAAGCCTCTCCTCATTATTAGTTTTTAATTATTATATAGATAAATTATTTGATAGTCAACAGCGGCAAAAGCCTTAATTTAATCTATTTGAATATAATACAATATTAATATATAATGGCATTTATATTAACAATAGATAAAAGCATAATGGAGGATTTATGAAAGAAGTATACAAAGATATTTATTTAGTTGAAATACCTTTAAGAGGAAACCCCTTAAAGTCATTAAATTGCTTTATAATTAAAAGCGAAGATCAAAACTTAATAATCGACACGGGGTTTAATACAGAAGAAATTGAAAATGCAATGATGGACACAATAAGAAAATTAAACTTAGATATAGAAAAAACTTCGTTATTTTTGACACATCTTCATGCTGATCATACAGGATTAGCCTCTTTCTTAGATAAAAAGGGTATGAAAATCTATATGAGTGAAGTAGATGGTGAAATTTTGAAAGATAGTATTGCCGAAGATGGAAGTTTCTGGTCTAAAGTTAATGAAATAGGTATGATGCAAGGATTAGCAGAAGATAAGGTTACTTTAGAATCAAATCCAGGATTTAAATACCAAGCTCCAGAAGTTTTCAACTACACTCCTGTTAAAGCAGGGGAGTTTTTAAAGGTAGGTAGGTACAACTTCGAAGTTATTGACCTTGAAGGACATACTCCCGGCATAGTAGGATTATATGAGAAAGATCACAAAATATTTTTCTGTGGAGATCATATTTTAGGAAAAATAACTCCTAACATAACCTTTTGGGGATTTGAATATGGGGATATATTAGGAAAGTATCTTGACAGTTTAGATAAAGTTTACAAGATGGAAATTGACCACTTGTTTTCCTCTCACAGATTCCTAGTAGATGACCATAGAGTTAGAATTGACGAAATCAAAAAACATCACGATAAAAGATTAGAAGAATCCATCAATGTTCTAAAAAAACACGGCAAATCCTCTGTAAGAACAGTTACCAAAAATTTAAGCTGGGATATAAGAAGTAAAAGCTGGGACGATTTCCCCAATCCACAAAAGTGGTTTGCTGCCGGAGAAGCCCACGCTCACTTAGAAAGACTTCGTGCCCTTAATAAAGTAGACTACGAAATTAAAGACGGAATAATATATTATTTCCTGTTAGATAAATAAAATAAATCCCCTACAATTGGCTAATTGCAGGGGATTTTCCTTTGTCGCATTAGCCTGAAAGCGTTAACTACCAAAATTTTACTTGAAATATAATTTAATACAATGTATAATATTGGTACTTGAGGTAGTTTTAAGTCGAGGAGTAAATAATTTGAACGCGTAAAACGCGTAATTAATATTTTGCGTAACTAATTTTTGCTCTTTTTTTATAGGTGGTAACGACTTCCTTGTCGAAGGTAAGTTGTTTTTATATAACTAATACTAATAATAGAAAGGATGTGGCATTTAAGAATGTATTGTAGGTAGTTTTAACTACCATAAGAGAGGGGATGATAGCTTTATATAAAAGAAACTAATACATTTTAATTAAGCAAGTAATAATCAATTGT
>JAAYRW010000139.1 GCA_012518555.1 Tissierellia bacterium | reverse complement strand
TTTCCTCGTTTTCAGAAAAATAATATACAGCCAAGGGTTTTCCTTTATTTTCTATTAAATCTTTTACTTCATCCCATTGTTCATAAGTCATGATTGGTAATAGGGGGCCAAAAATTTCTTCTTTCATGATAGGCTCTTCAATAGAAATTTGATCTATGATAGTTGGAGATATTTGCAATTTATCTTCATCGTAATGTCCACCTACAAGAACTCTGCCATTTTTCATTAAGCCTTGTAATCGTCTAAAATGCCCCTCATTGATAATACGAGGAAAGTTTATATTTATTCCTTCCCCATAAAACTGGAAAATATACTTCTTCATACTCTCCACTAACTGGTCTTTCACACTTTGATGCACCAATATATAGTCTGGCGCTACACAGGTTTGCCCGGCATTAAATAATTTTCCCCATATAATTCGTTTTGCTGCTAAATCAATACAAGCTTCTTCATCAACAATACAAGGGCTTTTCCCACCTAATTCCAAAGTAATAGGTGTTAGATTTTTCGCAGCGGCTTCCATGACTAAATGGCCAACTCGGGTACTCCCTGTATAAAAAATATAATCCCACTTTTTCTCTAATAATTTTTGACTTACCTCTACTCCACCTTGAACCACCGCTACATAGGATACTGGATAGAGATTGTTTAGAATTTTAGCTATTACTTTCGATGTATTTGGAGCTAATTCAGAAGGCTTTATTGTTACACAATTACCTGCTGCTATGGCGCCTACCAGAGGGGAAATACATAGTTGAAATGGGTAATTCCAAGGCGATAAAATAAGAACCTGTCCATAAGGCTCTTTATATAAAAAACTTTGAACTGGAAAATGTACCATAGGACTCTTAACTTTTTCAGGTTTAGCCCATGCCTTAAGATTCTTTATTGTATAGTTAATCTCCTGTAATACCATACCAATTTCTGTCATATAGGCTTCAAATTCTGATTTATTAAGATCCTTCTTAAGGGCTTCTAAAATTTCCTCCTCATAATTTAAAACTCCTTCTTTTAATCGTTTTAATTGATGAATTCGAAAAGAAATCTTTTTTGTTTCTCCTTTTTGAAAATATGCTTTTTGTTTCTGAATGAAGGTTTCTATTTTTTTCACTGGCTTTACCCCTTCCTAATTTAATAAGAAAAATCCGTCTTGCTTGCAGAAGACCAAATTTCCCCAATTCAAAATATAAATAGACCCAAATATATTTGGGTCCATTTCCATGTTGTAGATTATTTATATAAGGGATATTCTTTAGTTAATTCTTTTACTCTTTTGAGTACTTCAGTTCGGTTAGCTTCAAAATCTGATAATGTTAAATAAATTAATTCAGCAATTTCCACCATATCTTTTTCTACCATGCCACGTGTCGTAACTGCCGGTGTCCCTAAGCGAATACCACTAGTAACAAAAGGACTTTGTGGATCAAAGGGGATGGTATTTTTATTACAAGTAATACCTACCGCATCTAGATTTTTCTCTGCTTCTTTTCCTGTAATATTCATATTTTGCAGATCCACTAGAACCAAATGGGTATCGGTTCCGCCAGAAACTAGTTCAAATCCTTTGCTCACTAAGGCTTCTCCTAAAGCTTTTGCATTTTTTATAATTTGTTGTTGATAAATCTTAAACTCATCTGAAAGCACTTCTTTAAAACTTACTGCTTTAGCTGCAATGACATGCATTAAGGGACCTCCTTGAATGCCTGGGAAAACAGATTTATCAATGAGCCTTGCATATTTGTCTTTGCAAAGAATCATCCCACCCCTAGGACCTCGTAACGTTTTATGAGTTGTGGTAGTTACAAAATCTGCATATGGAACAGGGTTTGGATGTAGCCCTGCTGCAATGAGTCCAGCAATATGAGCCATATCTACCATAAAGTAAGCTTCAATTTCGTCAGCTATCTCTCTAAAAATCTTAAAATCAATGGTTCTAGAGTAAGCACTAGCCCCTGCGATAATCAGTTTTGGACGAT
>JAAYRW010000138.1 GCA_012518555.1 Tissierellia bacterium | reverse complement strand
CGGTAATTAGAATATGTTTAGTTTGACTCTTATGAGCTTTACCACACAAACAGGGAGAATTCTTTTCCCAGTCCTTTTGTTTAGTAAATAATAGTTCCATAAATCACCTCTCCCCAAAACCATTATTTTAAATATACGCACAAAAATACACTTCTTAATCCTGTATAACTATATGTATTGTCTAGATTGTGTATCTTTATTATATAGTATAACTTTAAAATAAACAATAGCCTTTCAACGCTTATTTAGTAAACAATTTATCGTTCACTAAATGTTTACCTCTTCTTTTTTTTGTGCTATACTACATTTAGTATTGTTTTAGAGAGGTGTATATATGGCTACGATTCGTGATATTGCATTACTAGCAGAGGTATCTCCTGCTACTGTTTCCCGAGTATTAAATCATGATGAAACCATTCGTGTTTCTTTAGATACAAAAAAAAGAATTTTTGAAGCTGCAGAACAATTATCCTACCAAAAGCCAAATCGCACAAGCAAACCAACAAGCTCTGCCTATTCCTTTGCTTTGGTTCATTGGTATAATGAAGTTCAAGAACTTAATGATCCTTATTTTCTTTCCATTCGTATTGGTATCGAAAACGAATGTAAACTTCAAAATATTGCTTTGACTAAAATTTTCAATCAGGGAGATGAAAGCTATCAATTCCCTGAAAAAAAATATGATGGGATCATCGTATTAGGTAAGTTTGAAAAACAACAGCTAGCCTATTTTCAAACTTACTCCGACAATATAGTTCTAGTGCATGGAATGGCATCTAAATTTCAATATGATTGTGTTGTTGCTGATTTCAAAGAAATTACCTGTGATATTTTAGACTATATTGTAGGGAGGGGACATAAAAAAATAGGTTTTATTGGGGGACGAGAAAAAATCATTGGTACAGAATATACCTTTGAAGACGAGCGAGAAATTGCTTTTCGTGATTATCTAAAAAAAATCCATTTATTTGATGAAGAACTCGTGAAGGTTGGGTATTTTGATTATAAAGATGGGTACCTATTGATGAAAGAGTTGATATCCCAAGAAAAAAATAGGCCTACTTGCGTATTTACCGCTAGTGATACTCTAGCCATTGGTGCCTTACGTGCCGTAAAGGAAGCTGATTTAAAAATTCCTGATCAAATAGCCATCATCAGCTGTAATGACATTCCTGCATCCAAATATATTTCTCCTACCTTATCTACAGTAAAAATATATACAGAATTTATGGGTTCTAAAAGCGTTCAATTACTGCTAGAACAGATTAACGAACTTCGAACTGAAAAAGTTCGTATCGTTGTTCCACATAAAATTATGATGCGTGAAAGTTTTTATTAGGAGGGTATTCAATGTTAGAAAAATTAAAAGAACAGGTATTAGAAGCCAATTTATTACTACCTAAACATGGACTGGTCACATTTACTTGGGGTAACGTCAGCGGCATTGATCGTGAAAAAGGATTAATTGTCATTAAACCTAGTGGGGTTTCATACGATCACATGAAAGTCTCAGATTTAGTTGTTATGGATTTAGAAGGAAATCAGGTAGAAGGAAAATATAAACCTTCTTCGGATACAGCCACTCACTTGGCTTTGTATAAGGCTTTTCCAAATATCGGCGGTGTTGTCCATACCCATTCTACCTATGCTACTTCCTTTGCCCAAGCTGGTAAGGGAATCCCCCCTCTCGGAACCACCCATGGGGATTATTTCTATGGGGAAATTCCTATTACTCGAGACATGAGAGATGAGGAAATCAATGGAGAATATGAATTAGAAACCGGTCATGTTATTATCGAAACTTTTCAAGATAAAAACCCTGATGAAATTCCTAGCGTGTTGGTTAAAAATCATGGACCCTTTTCTTGGGGAAAGGATGCTATGGATGCTGTTCATAATGCAGTAGTACTAGAGGAAGTCGCAAAAATGGT
>JAAYRW010000137.1 GCA_012518555.1 Tissierellia bacterium | reverse complement strand
GTTTCCCATCCCGGTGTAGAGGTTCCTAGATCGGTTCCTGCGATTATTCACGGATTAAAGTATCATGCTGGGGTTCCGTCAGAATCAATTGAATGGCACGGACACAATGATTACTATGCATCTGTAACTAATTCAACTACTTCATGGTTGTATGGAGGTTCTTCGGTAAATACAACATTATTTGGTATAGGAGAAAGAGTAGGTAATACTCCTCTTGAAGCAATGGTTGTAGAATATGCTCAAATTAAAGGTACTGTAAAGTCAATGAACCTACAAGTAATAAATGAAATAGAAAATTATTTCGAAAAAGAACTTAATTATGATATTCCTCCCAAAACTCCCTTCGTAGGTAGTGAGTTTAATGTTACAAAGGCAGGAATTCACGCAGATGGATTGCTGAAGGATGAAGAAATCTACAACAGTTTTGATACTAAGAAAATACTTAATAAACCACCTTTAGTGGCAATTAACTCATATTCCGGTATAGCAAGTCTTGCTTATTGGATTAACAGTTACTTTGGATTAAAAGGTGATGATAAAATTAATAAAAATGACGAAAGATTAATACCTGTTAAAAATAAAATAGATGAAGAATACGAGGATGGCAGAACTACCAATATATCTAATGAAGAAATGGAGAAGTTTGCAAATACGCATATTTTCAACTATATGAATAATGAAAAAGCAATATAGGAGGCAGCATGGAACTGACATTATCCGAAAAAATAATTAAAAATCACTTGGTTTCCGGTGAAATGATTCCGGGAAAAGAAATAGGAATAAAAATAGATCAAACTTTAACCCAGGATTCCACTGGGACAATGGCATATTTGCAGTTTGAAGCAATGGGAATTGATAAGGTTAAAACAAAACGATCAGTGGCTTATATAGATCACAATATGCTACAATCAGGGCCAGAAAATGCTGATGACCACTTATATATTCAAACTCTAGCAAAAAAACACGGTATTTACTTTTCAAAACCGGGAAACGGTATATGCCACCAAGTTCATTTAGAAAGATTCTCCGTTCCCGGGGACACCCTCCTAGGGTCTGATAGCCACACTCCTACTTGTGGAGGAATGGGCATGCTTGCTATGGGGGCAGGAGGGTTAGATGTGGCCGTTGCTATGGCAGGAGGAGAATACAATATTTTAATGCCGAAAATCGTCAATGTGGAACTGAAGGGAAAACTTAATAAATTTTGTTCTGCAAAGGATGTAATCCTTGAAGTGTTAAAACACTTTACCGTTAAAGGTGGAGTAAATAAAATATTTGAATATACAGGAGAAGGGGTAAAATCTCTTTCTGTTCCGGAAAGGGGAACTATAACAAATATGGGAGCAGAATTAGGGGCAACTACTTCAATCTTTCCTTCTGATGAAAGAACTTTAGACTTTTTGAAAGCTCAAGGAAGAGAGAAAGATTTTATAGAACTTAAAGCTGATGAAGGGGCAGTTTATTCAGAAAAAATAACAATTGATTTGGATTTACTTGAGCCGAATATAGCCCTTCCTCATTCACCGGATGCAGTGGTACCGGTAGATGAAGTGAGAGGCAAAAAGATTACTCAAGTTGCCATAGGAAGTTGCACTAATTCCTCCTATAATGATTTGATGAAGGTTGCAAATATATTAGATGGTCACACAGTCCATGAAGATGTATCATTGGTAATATCCCCTGGTTCAAAACAAGTTCTTACTATGATTGCTGAAAACGGGGCATTAGCGAAAATGATAGCTGCAGGAGCCCGTATTTTAGAAAGTGGATGTGGTCCCTGTATAGGAATGGGGCAAGCTCCAAGTACTGAAGGGGTGTCTTTGAGGACTTTTAACCGTAACTTCAAAGGTAGGTGCGGAACTCCATCGGCAGACGTATATTTAGTTAGTCCTGAAGTTGCAGCCTTTTCTGCAATTAAAGGCTATATAGCAGGAAAAGAAGATTTCGACCAAAGGGTTAATTTAGATATTGAAATGCCGGAAAAATTTCTTGTAAAGGACAATATGATAGTAAGTCCAGCAGAAGATGGTAAGGATATTGAAATAATCAGGGGACCTAATATTAAGCCTTTTCCAAAAAGCAAGGCAATGGAAGATACAATGGGAGGAAGGGTATTAATAAAAGTTGGAGACGACGTAACGACGGATACAATAATGCCTTCAAATGCCAAACTTCTACCCTATAGGTCTAATATTCCATATTTGTCGGAATTCTGTTTTTCTCCTGTAGATGAAAATTTCCCCAAACGAGCAAAAGAAAATAAGGGTGGAATAATTCTTGCGGGGAAAAATTACGGACAAGGGTCCAGTAGAGAACATGCTGCATTGGCTCCATTGTACTTGGGGATAAAAGCTGTTCTGGCAAAATCCTTTGCCAGAATTCATAAAAGTAATTTAATAAATAATGGGATTATTCCTCTTACCTTTAAAAATGCAGCTGATTACGACAAAATAGATATGATGGATGAGCTTCTTATGGAGGATTTATTAAATCAAATTGAAGGAAGTAGTATAGTTGTAAAAAATGTAAGTAAAGACTATGATTTTGAAATGGATATTACCTTATCACAAAGACAGGTTGAAATGCTAAAAGCAGGTGGATTGCTCAATGCAATAAGCATTATGAATAAAAGGGAAAAATAGTTAGTTACCCGGCTTATAGAGAAAGCTGGGTATATTTTTCTAAAAAAATTCTTAATGAAAATATATAAGATTACAGGAAAGAGAGATGGTAAAATGACTAAGATAAAAATGACAAGACCACTTGTTGAAATGGATGGAGATGAAATGACAAGAGTTTTGTGGAAGCTTATAAAAGATGAATTATTAAGTCCATTCATTGATTTAAAAACTGAATATTATGACTTAGGCTTAAAACATAGAGATGAAACAGAGGACAAAGTTACCGTGGCTGCTGCCCAAGCTACTAAAAAGTACGGTGTGGCTGTTAAGTGTGCTACTATTACGCCTAATGCTAATAGGGTTAAGGAATACAATTTAAAAGAGATGTGGAAAAGCCCCAATGGAACAATCAGGTCTATTTTAGATGGTACTGTATTTAGAGCCCCTATTATTGTTAAAGGAATCCAACCTTATGTAAAGAATTGGACAAAAGCTATTACTGTAGCCCGTCATGCCTATGGGGATCTTTATAGTGGAGTTGAAATTAGCGTTCCTAAAGGAAGTAAAGCTGAACTTCTTGTTACCCAAGAAGATGGAAGGACAATTAAGGAAACTATCCATGATTTTGACGGACCCGGTATTCTTCAAGGGATGCATAATAAGAATGAATCTATTGAAAGTTTTGCCAGAAGTTGTTTTAATTTTGCTTTAGATACAAAGCAGGACCTTTGGTTTGCAACCAAAGATACTATTTCTAAAAAATACGATCACACATTCAGGGATATTTTTCAGGAATTATTTAGAAGAGAATATAAAGGAAAATTTGAAGCAGCTAAAATAGAATATTTCTACACCCTAATAGATGATGCTGTTGCCAGGGTTATACGCTCGGAGGGTGGATTTATATGGGCATGTAAGAATTATGACGGCGATGTAATGAGTGATTTGGTTGCTGCTGCATACGGTTCTCTTGCCATGATGACTTCTGTACTTCTTTCTCCAGAAGGAAACTATGAATATGAAGCAGCTCACGGAACAGTTCAAAGACATTACTATAAACACTTAAAGGGAGAAGAAACTTCAACCAACTCCATGGCAACTATTTTTGCCTGGTCTGGTGCATTGAGAAAACGTGGTGAGTTAGATGGTATCATAGAATTACAGGAATTTGCTGACAAGTTAGAAAAGGCTGCAATTGGTGTAATTGAAGAAGGTATAATGACAAAAGATTTGGCCCTTATCACTACTGACAAAAATGCAAAGGCTGTAAATACTGTTGAGTTCATTAAGGCGGTTAGAAAAAAATTAGAAAGCAAAATTGAAAAGTAAGAAAAACACCTGATATACTTTTAGGCTATAATACAAATGTTAAAATTTGCAAACTACTATAGAGGGATTGTTGACTCCCAATAATTAAAAGTATATAATTAAATAAAAAAAAGGGGACATACTTATCTTATAGGGGATAGCCTATGAAGGTAAGAGGAATGTCCCCAATTATATAGGGAGGAACTTATGTTATTAAAAGAAGCCAAAGCATTGCAGGAAGTAATCGTAAAAGATAGAAGATACCTGCACCAACATCCCGAACTAGGAATGGATCTACCTATAACTTCTGCATATATTGCCAAAAGGTTGAAAGAAATGGGTTATGAACCGGAGATTGTGTCGGGAGCAGGAGTTGTAGCCTTAGCGGGAGGCAAGAAGCCTGGTAAAGTATTTCTTTTAAGAGGAGATATAGATGCCTTACCAATAGTAGAAGAAAATGATTTGGAATATAAATCAAAGACGGAAAATATGCATGCTTGTGGACATGATGCTCATGCAGCCATGCTATTAGGGGCAGCACAGCTTTTAAAAGACCATGAAGATGAAATTGAAGGGACTGTAAAACTTTTGTTTCAGCCTTCAGAAGAAACTTTATCAGGGGCTAAAGCCATGATAGAAGCAGGAGTTTTAGAATCTCCTAAGGTAGATGCAGCAGCCATGATTCATATATTTTCAGGAATGCCTATGAAGTCTGGTACCCTAGTCGTTGCGGAAGAAGGATACTCCACTTCCTCTGGCGATATGTTCCGTATAGATATACAGGGTAAGGGCGGTCATGGAGCCATGCCTCAAGATTCAATAGACCCTTTAAACGTGGCAGCACATACACTTATATCTTTACAGGAAATTATAGCAAGAGAAATTAAACCCTCCAGTACTGCAGTTATAACTGTCGGTCAAATGCACGGAGGAAATGCTGCAAATATTATTCCTGACACAGCCTTTATAGAAGGTACTATAAGAGCTTTTGACAGAGATGATAGAGAATTAATGAAAAATCGAGTAGTTGAAGTAGCAAAAGGCGTTGCCTCTGTATTTAGAGCAAGTGCTAATGTAGAATACAGAATGGAGTGCCCTTCTGTTTATAATGATGGAGAACTTTCTGAATTTACCTTTAATGTAAATGAAGACTTATTAGGAAAAAATAATGTTATTAATTTTTCTCAAGCATTTCCCGGAGGGAAAATGACTGGATCTGAGGATTTTGGATATATAAGTGAAAAAGTTCCTTCCATAATGATGGCATTAGGAGGAGGCTCCCCGGAAGAAGGATACCCCTACCCTCAACACCATCCTAAAGTTAACTTTAATGAAGATGTATTTTATATAGGTTCTGCTGTTTACGCCAATACAGCAATTCAGTGGTTAAAAAACAATAAATAATAGTAGGGACATTCCTATATAGCTGAGGCTATTTTAAAGGTATGTCCCTTTTCCTAAGGGAGAAAAACAAGGGTAGATAAAATGAGAAACTGTATAAAGGAATTTAAAATAAACTTAAAGGTAAATAAGGAAGTGCTTTATAAGAACCTTCATATTTATGAAGGAAGTAATATTTATTACACTTTTGAAGAACTTTATGATGAGCTGAAAGTCCTTGTATCTACTATGGAAGTAAAAGCTGCTTATATTATTACAGCTAGCTTTCCCTTAGAAATAGGAGAAGAGGTTGAAAAGTATGTTGTTTGCTTCCTTTCCACCCATTGTAATTTACCTAAGAAATTAATGGATGAGGGGGAATATCTAAAAGGCTACTTGCTAAATGAAATGATAATACATGGGATATTTAATATATCAGATGAAATGGATAATCAAATAAGGCAAGAAGTTAATCAATGCGGTTATAAGTTAAGTAAGAGATATGCTGCAGGTGATGGAATAGATCTAAAAAATCAAGGAAAATTCCTAGAGGAATTGAAAAAATACATTTCAACGGATGCAATTGTAAATGAACAAAATGTTATGGAACCGGCGCATTCATTGCTGTATATTTATACTGTGAAAAAGGGTGTAAATGAAGAAATAAATCCTTGTTTAAATTGCAAAAATCGTAATTGCCCTTATAAAAAGGTTGATTAAGGGACTTTTCCTTGTAAATATTTAAAACTTTATATTGTTATAGATGAAAATTTATGCTATAATTCCTCCTATGACTGACATAATATTAGCAAAGGAGGAAAGTAATAATGAATGGATTAACAGCAATATTAGTCATTTTTGTAGCATTTGCTATTGGCGACTACGTATCATTTAAAACCAAGGCAACATTTTCAATGCTTTTTACTACTGCAGTTATTTTTTTAATAGCTTTTTGGATGGGTTTACCTTCCACTGTCTTCGATGATTCAGGATTTTTCCTAGTAGGACAATTAGCAATGCCCCTTTTATTAACTAACATGGGAACTATGATTAGTTTAGAGGAATTAGGCAAGCAATGGAAAACATTATTGATCGCCTTAGCAGCAGTTTTTGGAATAGGAATATTAATATACTTTGTAGGAGGACCTATATTTGGTAGGGAAATGTCAGCAGCGGCAGCGCCTCCCATATCTGGCGGTGTAGTTGCAGCTTTAATAGTAAGTGAGGCTGCAATGGCCAAAGGATTAGAAAGGGTTGCTGTATTTGCAACTTTGCTCTTAGTTACACAAACATTTTTCGGTACACCAGTAGCATCATTCTGTCTTAAAAAAGAAGCTAAACGAGTGTTATCATTGGCTGAAAACGCTCCTATAAAGGAAGAAACTGAGGAAAATATTATAGATGAACCAAAGAAACGTCTATTCCCACCTTTAAGAAGTGAACTTCAAGTGACTTCTATCCTATTACTTAAACTAGGTATTGTATCTTTTTTAGCAGTTAAAGTATCAGAGTTGACAAACGGTGCCATAAATGCATTGATAGTTTGTTTAGTATTTGGTGTAATAGCAAGAGAATTAGGATTTTTAGAAAAGGACTCTATGACTTCCGCAAATAGCCAGGGTTTCGTAATGATTTGTCTTCTAACTGTTATTTTTGCAAACTTGTCAACAGCTACACCTGAAATGTTAAAGTCTTTAATTATTCCTATAATAGGATGTTTATTTATAGGGGTTATAGGATTCAGTATTTTTTCATCTATTGTAGGAAAATTCTTAGGTGTGGATAAATACATGTCTATAGCTATTGGCTCTACAGCATTATTTGGATTCCCAGGAACTTTCATCATTTCAAACGAAGTTGCAAGTGCCATAGGAAAAACTGAAGAAGAACGAAAAATTATTTTAGATGCAATACTTCCCAAGATGCTTGTGGCAGGATTTGTAACAGTATCAATTGCATCAGTAGTATTAGCAGGGTTTATGGCTAAATTAATTTAAAGGGAGGGTATTATGAATATAAAAGAATTGGCAAAAAAATATGAGCAGTACACTATTGATATGAGAAGAGAATTTCACATGTACCCTGAACTTAGTATGAAGGAAGTAAGAACTGCTAAAAGAATAAAAGAAGAATTAGAGAAAATAGGTGTTCCCTTCGTATCTATCGGCGAATCAGGGGTAGTAGCTACAATTGAAGGTAAAAACAAAGGAAAAACTATTGCTTTAAGAGCAGATATTGATGCCCTTGAAGTAAATGAAATCCGTGACATACCTTATAAGTCAAAAAATGAAGGTATTATGCATGCTTGTGGCCATGATGCTCATGGGGCTATGCTTTTAGGTGCCGCCCATCTTTTAAATGAAATAAAGGATAAGTTCAATGGTAGCGTTAAGCTCTTGTTTCAGCCTGCAGAAGAAATAGCCCAAGGAGCAAAGGCCTTGATAAAAGGCGGTGCCTTAGAGGGTGTTGATGAAGTGTTTGGAATGCATGTTATGGGGAACTTTCCTACAGGTAAGATAGCAGTAGGATCAGGTCCTCGTATGGCTTCGGCAGATAAATTTAAAATTACCGTTAAGGGTGTAGGTGGACACGGCTCTATGCCAAATTTAGGGGTAGATGCCCTTGTTGCCGCATCTGCCATAGTAATGAACTTGCAAACATTAGTAAGTAGGGAATTATCCCCCATGGAAAGTGTTGTTGTAAGTATAGGGAAATTCAATTCCGGCACAAGATTTAATGTAATAGCTGATGAGGCAGTATTGGAAGGTACAACTAGATGTTTCAGCTATGAAGTTAGAGACCAATTACCTACTGCCATGGAAAGAATTATTAAATCAACAGCAGCAAGCTATAGAGCAGAAGCTGAATTGGAATATAATTTCTTAACAGCTCCCACAATTAACAAGGAAGAATCAACAGAAAGAGCTAAAAATGCCATTAAAAAGATTATGTCTGAAGAAGCAGTAATGGAAATGCCTAAAATGTTGGGTTCTGAAGACTTTTCCGAATACTTGGCAAAAGTTCCTGGCACTTTCGCCATAGTAGGAACTGCAAATGAAGAAAAAGACACATGCTATGCAAATCACCATCCTATGTTCGATATTGACGAAGACATGTTGGTAAAGGGACTTGCATTACATGCTCAATACGCTTACGATTTTTTAATGGAATAATAGGGGGTTAGCCCCCTTTTTTTTAGAGGACTAAGATGGAGTACAATATTAATTTTCTCAATCAAAATCTAACTGTAAGAGCAAAGGAAGGTACTATTCTTTCTAAAGTATGTGAAAAAATAGGTCTTTCTTTAGATTTAGTTTGTGGCGGTAAAGGAACTTGCGGCAAATGTAAAGTTAAATTAATAAAAGATAACAAGCTAGTTGAAGTATTAGCGTGCAAAACAGTTGTTAGGGAAAATATAAGGGTTTTAATGGAAGAATACCATTCCATGGATATTTCTATATTAACATCAAATATTGAAAATTATCAATTTAACCCCCATGTAAGGAAAATCTATCTGGAAAAAAAAGAACTTCAGGATAGAAAAGACGAACTTTTGGAAGGCTGTGACCTTTACCTGTTGAAAAAGTTTTCTAAATTATATAATAGTAGTAAGGTTAAGGGTATTACCCTTGTAAAATATGAAGACAATATAATCGATCTTTTAGAAGGAGACAGGTCTGAGGTTCTGTACGGAGCAGCTGTAGATATTGGAACTACCACTCTTGTTATATATATCTATGATCTTATAACAGGTAAATTATTAACTACATTATCCGATCTTAACGGCCAAGTATCCATGGGGGCGGATTTAATAAGCAGAATAGATTACGGAAGTAAGGAAGAAGGTTTAAAAGAATTAAATAAAAAAATCATTTCCACTTTGAATAAGTTATTGTTGGAAGCTAAGGAACAATTACCGGATTTGTTAGAAAGCCTCTACCATCTAGTTCTTTGCGGCAACACCTTAATGCATCATTTATTCTTAGGTTTGAGTCCTGAAGGATTAGGAAGAAGTCCTTTTGAAGGCATAACAAAGGACCTTATAGAGTGTTGGGGCTCTGAAACAGAGATTATATGTGCTGAAAGATGTAAAATCGAATTTTTACCCCTCTTAGGCGGCTTCGTAGGCGCTGATATGGCAGCACTTATGCTAACTGTTGAAGAAGGCGGTAATAAATTAATTATTGATTTAGGAACTAATGGAGAAATAGCAGTAGGCAACATAAATGAATATTATGTAACGTCTGCAGCCTGTGGACCTGCTTTTGAAGGAGGAAATATTCAGTGTGGAATGAGAGCAAGTCTAGGTGCTATTGAAGGATTTAAAATAGAAAAGGGGGAAATTCTATTAAGCGTTGTTGGGAATACAGAGCCAAAAGGCATATGCGGTTCTGGTATAATCGATATAGTAGCGGAACTTTTAAGAAACAATATTATTGATAATAGGGGAAGAATGCGAAGCTACGATGAATTTGCGGGAATAAATCCTTACTCTAAACTAAAAGACAGAATCCAGGAAATAGACGGTATTAATTCCTTCGTAATTTATAAACCTGCCAGTAAGGACTCTAGAGAGGGTGCAGCTAATGAAAAGGCCCCTATATACATTAGTCAGAAGGATATACGACAAATACAGCTTAGCAAAAGTTCTATTTATTCATCTATTATAACCATCTTAGAGTTATGGGGTAAAAGAATTGATGAAATAGATGAAGTAATATTAGCTGGTTCTTTCGGTAATTATATAAATGCCCACAATGCTCAATATATAGGTTTGCTACCAAAGTCAAAGGGGAAAGTTAAAGTAGCAGGAAATGGAGCCGGTAAAGGGGTGTGTTTATATTTGTTAAATAAAGATATGAAGGAAAAATTAAGAAAAATTACTAAAAATACAAAACATTTTCAATTAGGAGACAAAGAATTATTTGCAGATAATTACATAAAAAACATGGATTTTTAATTCTTTTTAATTCTTATAGCTACATTCAGAATAGTACATTCAAAATATCGGCGAAAAACAAGAAAAATACCCGCTCTCGGTTTCGGCCACGAATAATTCTAAAGCCCATTCCGGATATATTTTTCTTGTTTTTCTTAGTAAGTTGAAGAAGAATTCTTAAATGTTTGAAACTAATTATTAAGATTTATTAAGAAGTATAAAATTCCTTGAGATTTCAACGAAGGAAATTTTTTCATCTAAAGGCTTATTTTCTGTATATATTTTTAAATGATGATATTTCAATGGATAAGGCATATAGAAGAAGTGAAAAAACTATATATAGTATTCATTTGACATATTTTCGGCTTGCTGCTACAATATGTAGTACCATGTAGCCCAGGTGTAACTACATGCTAGATAAAAATGACAGGGAGAATAGGGAAATGATTAAAATACTCAAGAGAACCGGAAATTACGTTGATTTTAATTCTGAAAAAATCAGTAACGCTATTATAAAGGCTATGAAAGAAACTAAAGATGGCGTTGATGAAGAATTAGCCAAGGAAATAAGTTTAAAAATTCAAGAAGAACTTTCACAGAAAAATTTTCCGATACCTGTGGAAATGGTGCAAGACCTAGTTGAAAACCACCTTATGGACAGCATCAGAAAAGACGTTGCCAAGAGATACATATTATACAGATACGAAAGAGACAAGTCAAGAGATGCAAGAAAAAGAAAAGACTACAAACTTCTCAGTGAGGAATTTATAAGTAAGTATAAACATAGGGGTTCTCCTATGAATCAACTGGGAAACTTCGTTTATTATAGAACTTATTCCAGATGGTTACCTGAAGAAAGAAGGAGAGAATATTGGTGGGAAACTGTAAGAAGGGCCGTTGAATATAACTGTAGCTTAGTTCCTACTAAAAAAGAAGAAGCAGAACAATTATACGATAATATTTTTAATTTAAGACAATTTTTATCAGGAAGGACATTCTGGGTAGGAGGAACTCCAGTTTCCTACAACTATCCTATGGCAAATTTCAATTGTGCCTTTGAAATAATTAATGACTTTAAGGCCTTTAGGGATTTATTTTATTTGTTGATGATAGGCTCTGGTGTAGGGGTAAGAATATTAAAAGAAGATGTTGAGCAGTTACCAAAGGTAAGAGGAAATTATAAAATAATTCATGAAGATTACACTCCTGTAGATAAATCAAAAAGGGAAGATAATACAAGTATTGAATTTAGCAACAATAATTCCGTAAAAATAGTCGTAGGAGATAGTAAAGAAGGATGGGTTCAGGCTTTAGACTATTTCTTAGGTTTTATAAATTCCAGCGAATATAGAAATATTAACACTATTATTATTAACTACAACAATGTAAGGCCTAAGGGAGAAGTGTTAAAAACTTTCGGAGGAACTGCTAGCGGTCATGCAAGTATGAAAAATATGTTTACCAAGATTGACAAGGTTATTAAAAAGCGCAGTACTATTGAAGGCAAGGAAAGATTTAAGTTAAAGCCAATTGACTGTTTAGATATAGCCAACATTATAGGTGAAAATGTAGTCGTTGGTGGCGTAAGAAGAACTGCTGAAATAATGCTTATAGATTATGACGATACAGACTGTATCGAAGCCAAAAACAAGCTTTATAAACAGATAGACGGCCAATGGATAGTTGATAAAGATATAATCCACCGTTCTATGAGTAACAATTCAATCTACTATAGAAAAAAACCATCTAGAGAACAGTTAAAATGGCAAATTGAGCAAATGAGATATTCAGGAGAGCCGGGATGGGTTAACGAGGAAGCCGGAAGTAAGAGAAGAGATAATATGAACGGAGTAAATCCTTGTGGTGAAATACTTTTAGATAATAAGGGATTGTGTAATTTAACTACTGTAAATGTTTATGCCTTCGTTGATGAAGATGGTAATTTAGATGAGAGGGGACTTTTAAGAGCCCAGCGCTTGTCTGCAAGAGCAGCTTACAGAATGACTTGTGTAGAGTTAGAGTTATCTCAATGGGATAGAGTTCAACAAAGAGATAAACTAACAGGTTGCTCTTTAACCGGATGGCAGGACATGGTTAATGCTACAGGTTTTACTAGAGAACAACAGGCATCCTTGTTAAGGAAGTTAAGAGATGCAGCTCGCGACGAATCAGAAAGATATGCAG
>JAAYRW010000136.1 GCA_012518555.1 Tissierellia bacterium | reverse complement strand
TAACCCGCTTATATCTCGTAAATCAGCAAAAATAAGTCCTCCTAAACTTCTTCTTTTTTGCACCCAACCCATAAGTATAACTTCCATACCTACATGGTCTATGTTTATTTCTCCGCACATATTTGTTCTTCTCAATGTTCCCATGGTTTCCATAATATCCTCCCTCGTATGTTAGGGCTATAGCAGGCTTCATCTCCAATTTGTTCGCTCCCTTTGGTTGCGCAAATTGGGATTGCGCTGCATAAGACCTACCGCCATTTCTTCTTCGCTAGCGCTTGAAGAAATGGGGTTAGGCTATAAAAAAATAACTCATCCCTGTTAGGGACGAGTATAACCCGCATTAAAACCCTATATTTACAATTAAATTACCACACGGTTCTTTGTTTGTCAATATTAAATATTGCCTGCTGTTAGGTCATCTAAAGTCTTAAAAGTATAACCTAAGTCCTTCCACCTTGAAAGAAGCTCATCTAAAATTTCTTCGTTAGTATCTGAAGTACTATGGAGCAAGACTACAGCTCCAGGATGGATTCGCGGAATTAATTTATTAAAAGCATATTCTTTAGTAGGTTGGTCTTGAGTATACCAGTCTACATATGCAAGGCTCCAGAAAATCGTTTGATAGCCTAATTCATTAGCCATCTTTAAATTTGCTTCATTAAACTTCCCTTGGGGAGGTCTGTAGTATTTAGGCATTTCTTCTCCGATTATTTCTTTGTATAATTCCTCCAAGGAAACTAATTCTTTCTTGAAAGAATCTAGATTGGAAATTAAGGACATATCAGGATGGTTATAGGTATGATTTCCTACTATATGCCCTTCCTCAACCATTCTTTTAACAAGTTCCGGTTCCTTTTCCAAATAATTTCCTACTAAGAAAAATGCTGACTTAACATCATGTTTTTTCAATGTATCCAATATGCCCGGCGTATTTCCATTTTCAAATCCTGCATCGAATGTCAAATAAATATATTTGTCATCTTGATTTCCTACATAGTAAGCATTATACTTTTTTAAAAACTCTGCATCGGCATTAGCTATGGGAGCTTTTCCTTCTTCATTAAATTTAAGACCCCAGTTAGATATTCCCGCAGAAACAGAAACCGTTAAATTTGAGAAAATATTATAAATGAGTAAAAAGATTAGCAATAATACTGCAAATAATATTATGAAAAATTTGTTCTTACTTATATGTACCATATCTTCACCCCTTTATTTATTTATATAAATAAACATGCTCAATATGACTTTTATAAATAAATTATTTTATCATTAATACAAATAGCAAAATATGCTGACTTAATGTTCAAGCTCTTGACAAAGTTCGTTTTTGTGAATATAATTAGCTGGTAGATTTACGCTAATATTCAATCTATTCAAATGTTGTCTCCAGACAACATTAAAAACCAAAATATTATTTCTTATAATTTACTTCTTTTTAAAAAGTTGAACGAAATGATTCAACTTATGTATTTTCATGGTTGTCACTATAGCTATTAAGTTGTCATCTCTATTGCCAGATTTCTTGTCTGGAATTAATTGTTATCCATTTTGCACAATTATTTTTTACACTGCTCGATTTTATATGGAGTTCCCTGGGTTGTGCAAATAGATACATGGCACCAACTATGAAACAAAAGAAAAGAAGTATTAAGACGAAGGGAGGTTACTCGTAATTAAAAACAAAAAAACAATAATCATTGTATGGCTATGCATTATATTAGCTTTGTTTGTAGGTATATTGCTTACCAACAGTCAGGCAGAAAAGCATGAAACAGTTAAAGAAATGATGCGGGATGCTGTGTTGCATGATGTGAATAAAATAAGCCTTTTTGGAATAATGGATGTTAATCCAGGTCTTATTTCAGCAATTGTTATTACAGCAATTATGTTGACTGCAGCGGCACTTATTAGAATATTTGTCATTCCTAAATTTGAATATATTCCCGCAAGCAAGTTCCAAGTGCTATTAGAGGAAATGGTCGGTTTGTTTAATAACTTTGCCAAACAAAATAGTCCACATCGCAATAAATTTTTAGGAGCTTATATTTTTGGCGCTGGTATGTATATATTTTTTGGAACCTTATTTGAACTGTTAGGTCTCCAAGGTGTTACCACAGCAGGTCACTCCATTACCCTTCCGGCACCCTTGGCGGATATAAATGGGGCAATTGCTTTAGGTTGCCTATCATATTTTGTAGTTTTATCAGGAGGTGTATTGGCAAATGGTTTCGGAGGGTTAGCAAGTGCATTAAAAGAATTTTCCATGCCCTTATCCATGAGCTTCCGTCTCTTTGGAGCAATGCTCAGTGGTGTGCTAGTAACTGAATTAGTTTATTACTATTTTCAGCTTAGCTTTGTTTTGCCGATTATAGTAGCAGTCTTATTCACTTTACTACATGCAACAATTCAAACATATGTTTTGGTTATGCTGACCGCATCTTCTTATGGATCAGCAACTGAACCTAAAGAAAAAATAAATCAATAGGCAGACGCCTGTCATAGGAGGTTATGAAAATTAATAACATTATAAATAAAAGGGTGAGTAATGCCCCGAATTTAACATCAACTAACACTATTAACACAAGAAGCAAAATAAATAAAAAATCAAGTTATCTTAAAGTAATTTCATTATGCCTTTTGGTACTACTTATAATTTCAGCTTCTACCTTTGCATATGCTGCTCCTGAAGAAGAAGCCGTTGCTGAGGAAGGAATGGACTCTATAACCATTAAAGCAATTTCCGCTGCTGCAACTATCGGCCTTGGTGCTGTAGCTGCTGCTATTGCCATGAGTATGGCAATTTCGAAGTCATCTGAAAGTATTGCTCGTCAACCTGAGGCGGAAGGAAGTATAAGAACCAATTTACTCTTAGGTCTTGTATTTATTGAGACAGCTGTTATTTATGCTTTAGTTGTCGCCATTATGATTATATTCGTACTATAGGGGGTGACGTAGATGAACATCCCTTTGAACATTGACTGGCAGCAGATACTTTTACATTTGTTTAACTTTTCAATTTTAACTTTAGGATTATATTTGCTGCTGTATAATCCAGTTAAGAAGTTTATGGATCAACGAACGGAGCATTATAAGAAATTAGACAGTGAAGCAATAGAAAAGTTAAAAGAAGCTAAAGAATTGGAAATAAGCTATGAGAAACGCCTAGAAGATATCGAAAAGATAATTGAAGAAAGACAGGCAAGTGCCGCACAAGAAGCAAAAGAAGCAGCTGACGCAATATTGAAGGATGCTAAAGAGCAAGCTGAAAATATACTTTCAGAAGCCCAGCAGGCGGCCCAGCAGGAACGCGCAAGAATTTTAGAAGACACTCAGGAGGAGATAACTCAAATGGCAATCTCCGCTACAGAAAAATTACTTGCCCAGTCATCATCCGGCGCACTCAACCAATTTTTAGAGGCTGTTAAAAAGGAGTGAAGTTAAGATAGATAACAAAAACATAAGGGTCGAGGCGTTCTTATATAGCGCCGAGGCCCCAAGTGATAGTCAAAAACAACAACTAATCAAATTTTTAAAGGATAAATTTAATAACAATCTTACACTTACTTGGAAAGAGGATAAAAAGTTAGTAGAAGGTTTTCGCTTGGAAGTTGGAACAGTTGACGGTAATGACCCTAATAGTAGATGGAAATTAGAATCCGTCTATGATTGGAGTTTAATGACCAGATTACAGCAGCTAAAAAAAGAAATAAACCAAATTTCAGCCAAAAGCGATAATATTGTCCCCCAAGTTAAAGAAGCAATCAAGAACTGGACTCCTAAGATATTAGAGGAGAAATTTGAGATAGATAACGAAAATATAGAAGTTGAAGTCTTCTTATATAGCGCCGACGCCCCAAGTCATAATCAAAAACAACAGCTGATCAAATTTTTACAAGATAAGTATAAGAAGGATGTTATACTTACTTGGAAAGAGGATAAAAAGTTAGCAGAAGGTTTTCGCTTAGAAGTTGGAACAATAGACGGTAATGATCCTAGTAGTAAATGGAAGTTAGAATCCGTCTATGATTGGAGTTTAATGGCCAGATTACAGCAGCTGAAAGAAGAAATAAACCAAATTTCAGCTGAAAGCGATAATGTTGTTCCTTTAATTAAAGAAACAATAAAAAACTGGACTCCACAAGCTTTAGAGAAGGAAGTTGGAACAGTATTGACGGTAGGTGATGGTATTGCTACCATAAGCGGTCTTCTCAATGCCACTTATCAAGAAATATTAATTTTTTCCTCAGGTGTTCGAGGAATGGTTTTGGAGATGGAACGTGATGTTACGGGCTGCATTTTATTTGATGATGACCAAAGTGTTGTAGAAGGCAGTAGCGTAAGACGAACCGGAAAGACAGCAGGAATTCCAGTAGGGGATAATTTCAAGGGACGTGTAATTGATGCCTTAGGTAACCCTATTGATGGGAAAGGTCCAATTAATGCTGATGGATACCGCCCAATTGAATCAGCTGCCCCAAGTATTATTGACCGTCAGCCTGTTAATAGACCTTTAGAAACTGGTATTTTAGCAATTGACGCTTTGTTTCCAATAGGTCATGGTCAGCGTGAACTTATTATCGGTGACCGACAGACAGGTAAAACAACAATAGCACTGGACACTATACTCAATCAAAAAGACAAAGATGTAGTTTGTATTTATGTGGCAATTGGTCAGAAAGCTAGTTCCGTTGCTCGAACGGTAAATATTCTTCGCCAACATGGTGCAATGGAATATTCAATTGTTGTTAATGCATCTGCAAGCGATCCGGCACCACTTCAATATATTGCACCTTATTCAGCTTGTGCGCTAGGTGAATACTTTATGAACAAAGGACAGTCTGTACTGATTATTTATGATGACTTGACAAAGCACGCTATTGCATACCGTTCTTTAAGCCTTTTACTTGAGCGTTCTCCAGGGCGTGAAGCCTACCCCGGTGATGTTTTTTATCTTCATTCTCGTTTATTAGAGCGTTCAGCACAACTTTCCGATGAAAAAGGCGGAGGTAGTATGACTGCACTCCCCATTGTGGAAACTCAAGCAGGTGACGTTTCAGCCTATATACCAACCAATATTATTTCTATTACTGACGGGCAAATTTTCCTGGAAAGCGACTTGTTTTTTTCCGGCCAGCGTCCGGCGGTAAATATAGGTCTGTCAGTTTCCCGTGTAGGAGGCGATGCTCAGACAAAAGCAATGAAATCAGCCGTAGGAACACTTCGTTTAGAACTGGCACAGTACCAAGAGATGGAGGTTTTTATGCAATTTGCCAGCGATTTGGACGACATAACCAAGCGACAGCTGGATTATGGGCATAGTCTCATGCAGTTGTTGCGACAAAAAAACCATCATCCATTAAAAGAGCATGAGCAAATTATTTTCTTAGTTGCAGGTTTAAACCATGTAATGCAGGATATTCCTCCCGAGGAAATCAATGACTTTAAATACAAGATGCTCCACTATTTCGAAGAACAAGCGCCCTATATAATTAGGGAAATTGAAAGCGGTAAACTTACCGAGGAAATCAAAGAGGATATTGTGAGGATTGCACGTGAATATTTAAACCAATATGTGGCGGTGATGAATAAATGGTAAATGCCAAAGAAATCAAAAACCGTATTAAAAGTGTTCATGATACAAGGAAAATTACCAATGCTATGTACATGATCGCCTCTATTAAAATGAGAAGGGCAAAAAGTGAATTAGACCGCACAAGACCCTATTTCGACGCCTTGCAAAATGAAATAAAACGCATATTTCGAACGGTGGAAAATATAGAGAATAAATATTTCTATCCTGCCGACGGAAGCGAAGCTCCAGATGGAACTTATGGGATCTTAGTAATTACAGCCGATAAGGGGTTAGCAGGCTCTTACAACAAGAATGTCATTAAAGAAGCACAAAGACTAATATCGGTGCATCCTGACTGCAAACTCTTTATTGTTGGTGAATATGGACGGAGGTTCTTTTCACGTCAACAAACAGCTATTGAGGGAAGCTTTCAATATACGGCAGAAAATCCAACCATGAAGAAGGCAAGGGAAATTAGCTCTATACTTTTAGACTTGTTCAATAAAGGTGAAATAGATAAAATATTTGTAGTTTACAGTGATCTAGAAAATAGTTTGACTACAGAAGTAAAAACTACCAGACTTCTGCCCTTTCACAGAAAACAATCTGTATCTTTTACAGTAAAAAACGAGGAAGAAGTGTCTTCACCTTTTGAATTTTTCCCTTCCCTTGAAGATGTTATAGACAGCGCAGTAAAAAACTGGTTGTCCGGCTTTATTTTCAGTGCGCTAGTTGACAGTTTTTGCAGTGAACAAAGCGCCCGTATGACAGCAATGAACTCTGCAAATAAAAATGCAGAAAAAATTTTAGAATCTCTCACACTTCAATATAATCAAGTGCGACAAGCGGCTATTACACAGGAAATAACTGAAGTGACATCTGGTGTAAAAGCACAAAAAAGAAAACGTAAGAAGGAGGTGTCGTAGCCGTGAACTTAGGAAAAATTGTACAAATATCCGGGTCGGTTATAGATGTAGAATTTAAACATGGACAATTGCCTAAAATAAATGAAGCCTTAACCGTAACCGTCAATGATGAAATACGTGTTATGGAAGTAGCACAACACGTGGGAAAAGATACGGTCCGATGTATCATGCTTACTGAAAGTGAAAATCTTGCACGTAATATGAAGGTAAGGGCAACTGGTAAAGGTGTTAGTGTTCCAGTAGGAACGTCCACCTTGGGACGAATGTTTAATGTATTAGGAGAGGTAATTGATGGTGGCTCCCCTATTCCAGAGAAAGATGAAAGATGGGAAATTCATAGAAAAGCACCTTCTTTTGAAAGCCAGCGTCCTTCCTCTGAAATTTTAGAAACAGGAATTAAAGTTATTGACTTGCTAGAACCTTATCCAAAAGGCGGAAAAATTGGTCTTTTTGGTGGTGCTGGTGTTGGAAAAACAGTTCTAATTCAGGAACTTATTCACAACGTTGCTATGAAACATGGAGGCTATTCTATTTTTGGTGGTATCGGTGAGCGAAGTCGTGAAGGAAATGATCTTTGGAGAGAAATGCAGGAAAGCGGGGTTTCTGAGAAAACAGCATTAGTTTTTGGTCAAATGAATGAGTCCCCTGGTGTTAGAATGCGAGTAGGTCTTTCTGCATTGACAATGGCAGAATACTTCCGAGACCGGGAACAAAAAGACGTATTGCTATTTATTGACAATATATACCGCTTCGTACAAGCAGGTAGTGAGGTTTCAACCTTACTAGGTCGTATGCCTTCTGCAGTAGGGTATCAACCTACCTTAGCAGAGGAAATGGGCGAATTACAAGAACGAATTACATCTACAGAAAGCGGATCTATTACTTCAGTACAGGCCGTCTATGTACCTGCCGACGATTTAACGGATCCAGCACCCGCCACAACCTTTACCCACCTTGATGCCACTACAGTATTAAGCCGAAGTGTCGCAGAACAAGGTATTTATCCTGCTGTTGATCCTCTTGAGTCTTCTTCTCGTATTTTAGAAGCAGATATTTTAGGAGACGAACATTATAACGTTGCAAGGAAGGTTCAGGAAATACTCCAAAAATATAATGATCTTCAGGATATAATTGCAATTTTAGGAATGGATGAATTAGGAGATGAGGATAAGCAAATTGTAACACGTGCAAGAAGAATACAAAGATTTTTATCTCAACCAATGCATGTAGCAGAAAAATTCACTGGACTGGCAGGTGTCTATGTGCCACTAGATGAAACCATAAGAAGCTTTAAAGCAATTGTAGACGGGGAAATGGACTCTTACCCGGAAGCTGCATTTTTCAATGTGGGAACAATTGATGATGTAGTTAAAAAAGCTAAAACAATGGGATATGAATAATTTATGAATACTTTTCATCTGAAGATATTAGCTGCAGATGATCCCTTTTATACAGGTCCTTGTGAGTCTTTGATTGTTCCCACCTCACAAGGTAAATATGGTATAATGGCTAATCATAGCAATATTATTATTTCAGTGGTTCCTGGGGCCTTGTTTTATAGACTACCAGGAGAGAAAAGAAAGATTGCGGCAGTTTCTCATGGTTTAGTAAAAGTTGAAAACAATGAAGTTTTATTGCTACTAGACTCGGTAGAGCATCCAGAGGACATTGACGCAAATCGTGCGAAACGTGCAGCAGATGAAGCTAAAGAGGCAATTTTGCAAAGTAAAAGTAATCAAGAACACTCTGCCGCTCAGGCTCGTCTGGCACGAGCCGTCAGCAGACTTCGAGTTAAACAAAATTATGGTAGTAAGTAACTTTAACTTTATAATACATTGGAAATAGAATCAGATTCTCTTGCTGCAATTCTGTAGAGTTAAGTTGAAGCAAATAAGTAAAAAAGAAAATTTTAATTAAAATTTTCTTTTTTTATTTATTAATTTTACTTTATTGCCTCTTCTAATACTTTTTCTATTTTTTCAAGACTTGGAACACCTTCGTGTATTTTAACACCCTCTACATAAAAGGTTGGAACGTAAATGCCTTCTTACAATGAGGACAATTTTCAAGATAAAAAGCTATTACTTTTTTTCATTATTTACTCCTAATAAGCTCTTCTTTTTATTAATTATTTCATCGATTCGGTCAGAATATTCTTCCAAACTTTTGAAATTTCGAACAGGTTCATGCCTGCCAGGGGCTGTAATTATTTTACTTGAAGCTCCTACACCACAAGCAAGAATAGTTTCAAATTCTTCAATAATAACCATGTTGTAAATACATTCCCTATTGGAAAGAGTATAGCCTATATTTTCAGAATTTCCTTTAATATTCTTTTGTCTGTACATATAGTAAGGTTTGTATCCCTCTTCCTTACAAACTTTCTCCACTTGACGGCTCATCTTATTTATAAGGTCGTAATCCTTATGCATAAAG
>JAAYRW010000170.1 GCA_012518555.1 Tissierellia bacterium | reverse complement strand
TTCACTATATTGGGTACAAGGGTGACGTCTATTATTTTCACAACGCCACCTCCTGCCCGCAGTAGAAAGCACCCGAATACCGGAAACTCTGTTCCATCCTGTGAATCATCTCTTTCATGAGCTTTAACACATTCTCCAGGTCGTTTAGCTTTCGCCAGTCGAGGTTCTGCAAATTTTCCGGTAGCGGAATATCCTGCTCATGGTAGACGTCAATAAGAGTTTGCACGTTCGTCCGGATCCGCTCCATCTCTGCTGAGTGCGGGAAGTCTGTCATGTCCCAGTCGGTTTTTACCGGCAGCCCTCCGAATCCGTAACCGTATTGATGTAGGAGATTGGATAAAAACTCCGAATCCATCTCAATCCGGTTCAGATCCCAGTAGTTCAGGCAGCCGATGAGCCCAGCCGCCCAATCTGATTGTTCTTGGGGTGTTAAGCTGCTCCAACCGTTTTTTGCTATCTTGTTATTTAGGCGCAGCGCATAGTCTACGTCTGCCTGTGTCCGCTGCCAAACTGGCTCGATCCAGCTGCCGGACATGTAGTATCGGCTGTGCACCATCCCGACATTGCCGTGTTCGTCCTCGGCTGAGATTTCCACCTCATAGGAGGGCTTTTCTTCGACCTCGGCTTCGGCCTCAAACTTAGTCGGTTCAGGCTCCTCGAAATAAACCGGCTCGCCGTCTACATAGCCGCTTACTTTTAAGGTCATGCTACCCCTCCTAACTATCGGTTACTGTGCAGGATATCGTGATTGATGCCCCCACATCGGCCGGGTTCGGGGTGATGGCGATGTTGGATATAACTGGTGCCACCGTGTTTAGACTTACGGTCCTAGTGATCTCGGTGTATTTGCCTGCAGCATCTGTGGACCTCACTACGATGGTGTTATTGCCGTTGGCTAGGGTGATGGCTTTGCTGAAGTTTCCGCTACTATCAACACTAACTGCGCCCTGATCCACGCCGTTGAGCTTGACCGTGACTGTAACAGGGCTGCTTCCTGAATCGTTGGTATGCCCGATCACATTAGCCGCTGCAATGTTAGTTTTCAGCCCGTCTACAGGTGCAGTGACGTTGAGCTCCGGCGGAATAGTATCCACCGTAAATGACACGGATTTCTGAGTGGCCGTATTGCCGTCGTTGTCCGATACATTAACCGTTACGCTATGGGGTCCGTCCGATAGGGCAGATTGTGGCGTATAGGTACAATCGTAGCCGTTGGTAACCGGCGTACAGACCATGCCTGTAGCACCACTACCGATGGTTGTGCAACCGTCAATTTTGAGAGCCAAGGTGTCAAGCTTTATTCCAGATCCATTCGCCTCGTCTCTCAAAGTAAAGGTTATTGGTGGCTTATTGCTCGCAAGATAGGACCCTGCGCTCGGACTCGTGATCGTGATTACCGGCTTGGTTACCTCTTTGACCGTCAGTCTGGCCGATGTGTCAGTAGTTTTGTTGCCGTGGTCGTCGGTGGCCTCTACTTCGACTGGATAGTAACCGCCGGGTTGATTGTAGGACGTGATGCTCGGGGCCGTTATTGTCTTTTCGTACTTGCCCGTTGAACCGTTGTATGTAAGGATGTGCCAGGTTCCGTTTATTTTGGCTCTTACTTGTTGGACTGCCATTAGATCCCTCCTCCCCATGCTTCCGAGTTGGCCTTGAGTGTGCCATCAAAGATATATTCCTGTTTGATCATTATTGCGTTTCTGTTTTCGCCGTACGCATCGTAGATTTTAA
>JAAYRW010000169.1 GCA_012518555.1 Tissierellia bacterium | reverse complement strand
TGAAACAGCATTAGATGGTAAGCAAATGAAGATGGTTAACCCTATATTCTTAGATGAACTTCGCAGGAAAAAACTGTATAGCGATAAGCTGCTTGACGATATACAAAACAACAACGGTAGCATACAAGACCTACCCTTGCCAGAAGATATGAGGCGCGTGTTTGTAGTAGCGCATGATGTTACACCTGAACGCCATGTAAAGATGCAGGCTGCCTTTCAGAAGCACGTGGAGTTGAGTGTGAGCAAAACAGTCAACTTGCCCCACAGCGCTACGACAAAAGACGTTGCTAATGTTTTTGTGCTGGCATACTATTCGGGATGCAAGGGAATCACAGTCTACCGCGATAGGTCGAGGGACGATCAGGTTCTTTCCTGCCAGATAGGGTGTGAGACATGCTAGTTATATACAACGAAGCATTAATGAACGAAATAGATTATGAGAAGTTCTCCGGTGTCAAGAAGGCTCTAGCTATGTACAACGGTCTTGAAAGAGGTTCTTATAAAGGGGACACGGCTGCCCACTCTATCCTTATAGACATAAAGAGGGCGGTTATCTGTGGGGGCTTAACGGAGAAACAGATGGAGGTTGTTTGGCTGTACTTTTTAAGATGTATGCCACAAGAACAGATTGCTAGAAAGCTAAGCATCTCTAGGCAGTCTGTTAACGAAAGGCTTAACGGGGCGATAAGAAAGATTCAGAAAACCTTGCTATCCGGAGAATTATACAGCTAATACCCTGACAGATCGTCGATTTCGTGCCTTACTAATATAGAGGGGTTTTTAATCAGAGAGAGGAGAAAATGTATTGGGCAAGGACGCCGCATGGGAGTGGCTCAAAGAGAACGATCCAACCTTTAATTTACGTAAACACACAAGCTACCCATATCTTTCTAAAATACAGCTACGCCGGAGACGCAGGAACTATGAGATCCCTGCAAGTAGCTTAAACGACCCGCTTACCCGTGAACGCATGGGTATCAGCGATAAAGAAGCTATTGAAAAGTTAAAACTTTTACAATAAGACAAGGCCCGGAGCAAACGTAGACACTCCGGGCACAACTTTGCCTCAAAGACCCGTATCCCCTACGGGCACGAATAACGTGTGCTGGCCCCTTCGGGGGCCAACAACACACAGAAAGTAAGTCCTTTATTATGGGTGGTGGAAAAGGTAGACACTGGCGGGGTAGGTGAACAAGTAGCTATTAGCGAAAGGGGTTCCGAATGTCAAAAATGCTTGGGGTTCACCATGCGGGGTGCAAATCCCTGCCCCATAATATTGATGTTTGTAATGCAGGCGATGCCCTGCCTTAAACGGGCGGTTTAATAGTTCCCACAAGCCTCTTGGAAAAGCGCAACACTGTGGGCCGGTAATAATTAGCCTACCACGCCTCTTAACAATGCGGAATAGGGTGGCAATCTCCCACTTCGGGAGGAAGGGGTTGTGCACGCAACCTAAAAGATCTACTCCATTGACCTACGGGCATGGGGCTATATCTAAAAAAGGGGCGTTATGCCCCGTTGACAAAGTGACCTTGTGCCGGATGCATAAGGCTGTATTCACAACTGTAACAGGCTATATAGTTTGTTACTATACCAGTTTGCCCGTTCTGGTTAAAAACGGGCTTACATGGGGTAGAGAATAGTTTCGACTATCAATAAAGCCACGTGTGGAATTTGATAGGACTTCGGGGCAGAACCGAACTACTCCACCAATCTCAACTAAGCACTAAATTACCTACGTTCTCATTATTCTATCGGTGATTTAGTGTTTGTCTGTCAAATTTAACCAACTTGGTTATATTAAGGAGGGCATTGTGAGACCGGAATCGGCTGTGCTTTTGGTTAGCGATCTACATAGCGGGAAGAAAACTAAGTCATTCGATTTAGAGGTACTTAAAAAACGTATGCAAAATATGGGCGCAAATGTTACTAAGGTGTTGTCGATTCTGAAAGAAGCCTACCACATAGAGGATCTCCATATCCTCCAACTTGGCGACATGATTGACAACGATAGTATCTATAAAACACACAAGCACCATATAGACCCTAACGCTAATTACGGATGGCTACAGGTCAAAGAGTTAGTTAACATTATGGAGCCTGTTTACCGCCAGATGAGGAATGATGTAGGCGTGCCAGTTAAGTTATATGGTATCAGGGGCAACCACGGTAGGGTTAGCTCCTACACTCACGAATCAAATAACTTCGATCTTATGTACTATGATTTACTGCAAAGCAAACTTAACGGGACAATGGGTAGCACAGTTTCGTCGGAGTTTGCAACGATAGTAAATATACAGGGTCATGGTTTTCTTTTGTACCATGGGGCGGGGATCAGGATGTACCAAAATCTTCCCCACTATGGTATTGTCCAGCGTGTAATGCGTTGGCAGCAAAGCATGGAACCATTCTCTGTAGTATGTGTGGGGCATTTCCATACCTTTGGTTATTACAGGTGGATCGGTACGGATATATTTTTAACAGGTACCGCAGTTAGCGATGATGAATTTGCACAAGAGGTTATCGGCATGGATGGAGAACCTACTTTTTGGTTGTTAGGTGTTCATCCGGAAAGGAAGGTCACATGGCGGTATCCAATCCCCTTGATATAGCGAAGCAGGCGTTGAGGTTTACGTACGATTATGGCTGCGATCAGTGCGGGGGTAAGGTTGGTTTGCGCCCCGTTGTCCTTGAGGATGGGAGCTTTATCCAACTGTGCAGGAGGTGTTACAGTGCGCTTCCCGAAGCAGAAAAGAGTAAGGGACAAAAAGGTTAGGCAGAAGGTTAAAATGCCTTACTGCGAGCTATGCGGGGCATGGAAGACTACGATTGGGTTAGAGATTCACCATATCTATTCTCAAGGTGGAAGTGGCCCGGGCGATGTAGAGGAAAATCTAATTACTTTATGCCCTATCTGCCACGGTAAGGCCCAAAGGTATGAGATACCCAGAGACAGGTTGTTTGAGCTTGTTGCTGAAAGGATGGGCAAAACCTTTGACGAGGTTAAAAATACAGTATTAGAAAAAAGGAGAGTGTAGCTTGAAGTCCGTTTATATTGCCGGAGCCTATACAG
>JAAYRW010000135.1 GCA_012518555.1 Tissierellia bacterium | reverse complement strand
CTTTCTATTAGTTTCTTTAATAAGGTCTAAAAATCCTTCTTCTATACAAGCTGAAAATGCCACTTTGTCAAACTTTCTAGCAGTGTCTAAATTTTCTTTTAGCTTATCTACTGTAGGTCCTATACCTTTTGCATAGTGCTCAGTGTAAATAATCGGTAGATTTAACTTTTTTGCTGTTGAAATTAAAATGTTATTATTGTTAACTACTTCCTCTTTATTATGTATGACAGGTAATAATTTTTCCTGAATATCAATTACCAACAACAAGGCATCTTCTCTCTTTAAATTAAATTTTTCCACATTTTCCTCCTCAAATTTTTATATATTATACCAGAACACCCTACATTATTCAATTAATGAATTTATTTCCTACCCCCTCTTATTTCATATAACAATTAATTTACTTATTTCTTTTTCTATCCTACTTGTTTCCTATTGATATTATATTTGTCTATTTTTTTATAAAGTAAACTTCTATGGATTCCAAATTCTTTAGCAGTATCCTGAACACAACCGTTATTTTTATATAGTGCATCTTTTATTAATAGTGCTTCATAATTCTCTACCAATCTTTTTAATTTTTTCTCTTTATTACTATTGCTATCTGAATAGGCAATCATTTTAGAAGGAAGGTCATGTATTTGTATTACCATATCTTCGCAAGAAGCATAGGCACTTTTTATTACATTTTCTAATTCCCTTATATTTCCCGGCCAATTATAATTACAGATACATTTCATAACTTCATCGCTGATGGTAGTAAGAGTTTTATATTTTTTATTTAATTTTTCTAAAAAGAAAGCAGCAAATAATTCAATATCATCAACCCTTTCTCTTAAAGGAATGGCCTCAATATTAATAACATTGAGCCTATAATATAAGTCCTCTCTAAATTGTCCCTTTCTTACCATTTCACTTAAATTTTGTCTGGTTGCAGCTATAACTCTGACATCAATTTTAATAATTTTACTGCTTCCTATTTTTTGAATTTCATGTTCCTGTAACACTCTAAGTAATTTTGACTGCATATCATAAGGCATATCCCCTATTTCATCAAGAAAAATAGTCCCTTCATTAGCTAATTCAAACTTCCCTGGCTTTCCTCCCTTAGCAGCTCCCGTAAAGGAACCTTCTTCATAGCCAAACAATTCAGATTCAATTAAGTTGTGGGGAATAGCAGCACAATTTATACTTACCATAGGTTTATTTCTTCTGCAACTATATTTATGAATAGACTGTGCCAGTACTTCCTTTCCTGTCCCTGTTTCCCCCGTAATTAAAATTGGAAAATCTGTTTTAGCAAACTTCATGGCATTTTTCTTTATTTTTTGAAAATTAGCACTTTTTCCAATCATATTATTAAATGAATAGGCATTAGACTCCACTTTATTATATTCTTCCTTATAAAACTGTAGCTCTGAATATTCCTTCATTAACTTCTGAGCACAATCTAATGTTTGCAACCTGAATTTAACCTGAGCAACACCTGCAACTACTTCTTTATCATCATTATAAACACAAGATCGGTTTACTACTACAATATCATTGGCACTTTCTTTAGTTTCTCCCTCTAAGAATTTATGAATTGAACCTTCTTCACTATATCCTTTATTAACTATATCAATCATTTTCGAATTAGAAATAATATTTAATATAGAATGTCCTATTGCCTTTTCTTTAGTAGTTCCTAAAAAGTCACAATATTGATCGTTTATATCCGTTACATTACCATCTTTATCTATAACAATAAATCCGTCATCAGTCCTCCTTAAAATTTCATCTAAAATATACTTATAATTAGTTCTTTCCATCCTTTGGGCAACTCCTTTAACAGTGAATATTATATGTATTTTAATATCTTGTATATAGTTTATCAATTATAGCCCCTGAAATCAAGTAGTTTTGTCTAATTTTTGAGACTAATTTTGCCAAATTATAAACAATTTCCAATTGTCTCCTCTTATACTCTTTTGGAAATTGAAGGTAATTCAAGCCTTTAGCAACTTTTTAAGGTGCTTTATTAAGGATTTAAAGCCAAAGTCTCAAATTAAAGACATTCGTATCAAATATGAGACGCAAAACTCCTTCAACTTAGCTTCTATTACCCTTGATATAACTTTGTTTTTCTAGCTTGTAATATTTTTATTTTTATTTTTTGTTTGTTAATTAACTTTCTTTTCTGTTAATTTCAACACAATCCTTCAATATCTTAGCTATCTTTTTGATGAGAAAAATATTTTTCTTTCTTTTTCGATAAAGTTGGCACGGCTTTTGCTTGTTAATATATTATCTATTGGCCGATGGATAATATATTTTAGTTTATAGGAGGATATTGTGCTGTTAGTAGATTTAAGTAAGGAATTAGCAATTATTCAAATAACTGTAGAAGATGGTATTGCAATAGTGAAGATTAACAGACCAAAAGCATTAAACGCATTAAATAACGAAACTTTAAATGAACTAGATAGGGTTTTAGAATCCTTAGAAAATGATGATTCAGTTAGAGGCCTTATTATAACGGGTGAAGGCAAGGGTTTTGTAGCTGGTGCTGATATAGTTCAGATGCAAGATTATAAAGCTTTAGAAGGAAGAAAGTACGCTGATCGAGCACAGACTATTTTCAACAAAATTGAATCTTTAGAAAAACCCGTAATTGCTGCTGTTAATGGCTATGCTTTAGGTGGAGGATGTGAATTATCCCTAAGCTGTGATATTAGAATCGCTTCAACCAAAGCTGTATTTGGGCAACCGGAAGTTGGCTTAGGTGTAATCCCATGTTTTGGGGGAACACAAAGACTTCCAAGATTGATAGGAGCCGGTATGGCTAAAGAATTAATTTTCACTGGAAGACAAGTGAAAGCAGAAGAAGCTCTGAAAATTGGTTTAGTAAACAAGCTTGTAGAAGCAAGTGAATTAATGGAAGAATCTATTAACATGATGAAAGCAATTCTCAAAAACTCTTCATTAGCTATTGGTTTTGCTAAGACTGCAATAAACAAAGGACTGGAAATGGATATATACAAT
>JAAYRW010000015.1 GCA_012518555.1 Tissierellia bacterium | reverse complement strand
TCAAGAAAGTGATAAGGACGTAGCTTAAGAGGACGAACATACCTTGGTACATGTCTACGAAGCCCCAGAGGGCTGTTTGTGTGTCTATGGCAAATATGGTAGATATTATTACGAATATTGCGTAAATTCCTAATGGTATATAGTATTGTTTTAAGTTTTTAAAAGGTAGTTTCTTTTGTTTGTATAAAACAATATAGAATATTGTTGCTATGGCGGTTAGTACTACTAGCCATACGGATTTCCAGTAGCTGAAGAAATCTAAGTATTGTCTTTGGCCTGTCCAATATAGGGCTTGGGTCGTTCCTTCTAAGTCAACATATTTTCCGTAAACTATCAGTGGTACAAATCCTGCTATTAAGAGTAATGGCAGGAAGTATATTATAGATAGTTTTTGATTTTCATAGTCTATTGTTATAGCTTGTTTTTGTTTTCTTTCCTTTTTTGGTTTCACCTTACATCCCCCAAAGTATATTAACTTATATATGTATTATTTTCAACAATAGGTATTATAACATGCTATGACGAAATTTGAAAGAAAATTTTATAATGTTGAAAATTGGCTGTAAGAGCATTGCTCTTACAGCTTTGTTTTTAATTTTAATATAAGCTCTTCTATTTCATTTACCATCATATCAATATTACCCTCAGGCAGTTTTGTTTTTATTGTATTTTCATAATTAGATACCAAGTTATCTACAATTGTATTATTGATTTTATTAATTTCAGGAATATAGCTCTTTGAGATAATATCCTGCAAATACTGGTCTTTCATTTTTTCAATTACATTGTTTGCATCAACGAAAATTGAGTTTCCCTTGTCATTTTTAAGGTATTTAAGGGCTGCTGACACTCCTACTCCTATTATGGCAATAGGCATACCGATTCCTGTAGCTGCTGCTCCCAGGGTAATGCCTGCTGCAGCAGGTCCTATAAGTGCCGCATAGGCTGAAACTGCTCCTGCAATGCCTAAACTTGTCATTAGCCCTGTTTTGAAGGTATCGTTGGATTCATTTTTTACGCTTGTTACAAAGCTGTTCAGGTCGCTTCCAAACAATATTACATCCTTGAAATTGGATTTAGCCAAGGAATTTTGAAGCTTATTTATTTCAGGTATTTTTTCATTTATGGATTCAGCCCACAAATCCTGATTTGCTTTAATAGTATAGTTATTCATTGAATTCCAGAACTTGTCCATATAATCGGGCGGAAGTGTAGATTCAAGTATGTGACCAATCTGTAGCTCTAGGTCCTGTGTTGTTATCTTGCTGATTTTATCAATTAAAGCTTGTCTATATTCTGTATATAAGTTTTTTCTTACATAGTCAACTATCATACTTTCTATTTTTGCATCTACAATTCTTTTGGTGGAATCTAATATGAGACGGTATCTGTCTCTTCCATTTATAACTTCCTTTAACTGGTTTAATAGTCTGTTTAATAGATTTAAAGAATGTTCCTTCATTCTCTCTTGGTGGCTTTTTTGAGACTGCAGTCTTAATTCTTTATTTTTAACAGCTATATTTTTGTTAATATAGTTCATTATATTTTCCATTCTTACTTTTTCTCTACTGTCATTGTTTATGTAATTAAGGGCCGAAATAGGGAATATTAAGTTTTTATCAGTTTCACTTTCTTCTGCTATATATTCAATTGCCTCCTCTATCTGATCTTCTTCTAAATAGTCGCACTTGGTCAATATGCAGATGTAGGGTGTGTTAGTATCTTTAAAATGTTGTATAAAGGCAGCTTCTCTCATTCCTCCGATTACTTCACAGGATAATACCCAAAAAATTATATCTGCCTCGCTGATTGCATTTATTAAGCGGTTTTCATTGGCAGGATTTACACTGCCAAATCCTGGAGCATCAATTATGCTGAAATTTAATCTGTTGTTTTTAACTCCTATATCAACTCTGTCAATAGTTTTTAATTGTCTTTCTGTAAAGGCTCTTTGATTGCATTTTCTAAGGAATTCTTTTGTATTATAATCTACAACCTTACCATCAGCCCTGGTTACGCGGCAAAACTCTTCATCTGAAGGCCAATATCTTGCTACCCAGGATGTCATTTCAAGGATATCAGATGGTGCGTAGTTACCGCCTAACATGACATTTAGAAAAGTGGATTTTCTGCCTTGAATTCTCCAAACAAAAGTATCCTTGGAATTTCCGGATTGTAATAATTTACTTCCTGAAAACCCCTTTCAATAGGTTTGATTTCATCTTCATTGATAATGGAATTATCCACCTGGTAGAATTTTTTAATTAAGCCATATGAATTATAAATTGATTCATTCATTATAAAAGTACACCGTCCTTTTCTAAAATATATGCTCTGAATGATTTATCTAAAGTTTCTGCAATAAATACAGACTTTCTACCTCTAAATAATTTGAATTTTATGCTGTTTTTTTCTCTGAAATATAATTGGCATAGTTCATAAAGCTGATCATTCATGTAGCTGATCATATTTCTTTCGAATATTTGGTAGTTTTTCTTTATTTCCTTTTTTATATTTAAATTAAAGCTTAAGTTGTAGGGTAAAGAATTTTCTTTAAGTATTGTTTTAAAATCTATTGCATTAATCATACTTGCTCTAAAGTTTATTTTTTTGTTGACTCTGCCTACTATTTCGTAATGGCCAATTGAATATTGGTTTTTAATTAGATCGAAAAAGTTATCTTTAATTAGTTTGACGTCAAAAATGTTGCCGCTCTTCCTTACCTTTTCGATTATAAGTTTAGAGTAGTAGTCCCTGCTGTAGTCTAAAACTCTCTTATCCCACTTATTTGTTGCTTTTTCATAAATAGAACTAATTTTATCTTTTTTGTCGACGATTATTTCATTCAATAGGGCTCTGATATAATAATTTATTTTTTCTGTCTTGAAATATTTATTTTCCTTGACACTTTCCGGATAAAAGAATGAATAATCTATGTCTCTGAAGATAAGATACTTACTGATTGCATCACTATATGCCCGCTCAAATAATTGTTTATTGTGGACAGTCAGTTGAGCATTTAAAAGCCCCTTTAACTTATTTTTAAATATATCTATATCTTTGTTTTCTTTATCCACAATATTGCTTTTATCAATATATTCATCAAATTTCACTTCTAGGTAATCTAATTGCTTTTGGTACAATTCCTCTTCATATTCTTTTTCAAGGCTAAAGACTTTGTCCCAATGCCTTTCTACAATATTTTGCAGTTTAGAAGCTATGTAGTCTTTTGTATCCTTTCCATCGTAGAATCTGTAAAATTGACCCCTTGAATTATAGAAGAAGGAATAGTCTATGGAGTTAAAGAAATAGTAGCAATATACTCTTTCAGCTTCAAAGGAAAAATATTTATCAATATTTTCGTAATTAATATCTTTCTTTAAGCTGCTGTATACTGAATTTCTAAGTTCATTAATTCTTTTATTAAGCTGGAGTTTTTCCTCGTATTGCTTTAATTTGCTATCTAAGATTTTTCTTAGGTCATTATCCCAGGTATTGCTGTAATAATTATTAAATTCGTTAAAAGATTTAAGCAGTGATTCAACGATTGTTTTATAGCGTTTTTGAACATGGGAAATGTGGTCAGAAGTCAGCAGCTTTAATTTACTTATTAATGATAAGTTATTTTCTGCCCAGTAAATATTTTTCCTCCAGCTATCCTTTGGGTTGCTGCCATCTATTAAACTTACAAGGCTTGAAAAGTTATCATCCATTTTGTTTTGGATAATATTTGGAATGTTCAGCAGTTCTCCAAATTTTACAGGCATTGGATCTTTTTCAATATCAATTTCTATATTTTTAAAGGCGGCTGAAATTTTATCAATATTGTGTTCATGTAACTGATTAAGATGGTAATCAATAAAGTCCATCTGTTCCTTAAAGTAGGTGGGGAAATAATTCCTGCAATTATAAATTATTCTAGCTATGTAGGTAGATTTAATCAGTGTATTATTGTATACAAGAGCCTCAACATCCCCGTATAGGTTTAGTTTGTTTAAAGTATTTTCAATAT
>JAAYRW010000134.1 GCA_012518555.1 Tissierellia bacterium | reverse complement strand
GCCACGCTTTTTATGTTGTTTATGGTTAAATTCTTTATATTTTCTGCCCTACCAGTAACATTGACATAGTTAGATGTTGAATTAAAAGTATAGGATTCAAAAAACCTTGGGCTTAGTATGTTATTGATTGAGCCTGAAGAATAGGAAAAATATTTATTATTAAAGGATATTAGTTTCGAACTTATTTCCCTATAGGCTTCCTGTTTATATAGTAGTTGTTGTTTTGCCTGGTATTGTCTGTTTATTTTGTTTCTGGTGCCGGAAGTTAATTGTTCTACTAAATCATCAGTGTCTAAGCCGGACAATAAACCGCCTATTCCTTTATTTATAGATGTTCCATATATAGACATAGCTTTCTTCCTTTCTATTCTAAGGTCTTATTCTTACAATTGATATAAGTCTTATCTAAATTCTTTCTAATAGTATTATCGTCACAAATTCTATTTTATTAAACTTTATTTATAATGTATTTGAGATTCTTCTTACAAAATAGAAGTTTATAGATTCACAAAAAGGAATACCCCTGGGGGTATCCTTTAAAAAGTTATTTATTAAGTTTTCTTACGTAATCGCCTATTTTTTTGTCGGCATTGGATATATGGTTTGTAAGCCAGTCTAAAATAAATTGATTAGCCCCTATAATGACGGTAATGTTTGCTCCAGCAGTTTCATATTCTTTTCTTAGTTCTGCTAATCTATTAATGAAACCTTCGTGCATTTGTTTTTGCTGATTGTATTCGGGATAATTTATAGATTGCATATATTTTTCTTCATCTCTAAAATGGGTTTTGGTATAGTCGTCTAAAAAATCAAACATTTGCATTATATATTCTTTGGATTTACCGCTCTTTCCAGCTTCGAAGAGCTGGCTTGCTTTTCCGAACCACTCCTTGTGTTGCTCATCAATAAGGCTAACACCTACTTCTAATTTTTTATTCCATAGTATTGCCATACTTCCTCCCTAAATTGTTTTGGCATATTGGCCTATTTTTTTATCGGCTGTAGATATGTGCTTTACCAGCCAATCTAAAATAAATTGATTTGCTCCAATAATAACGGAAATATTTGCTCCATCCTTTTCATATTGGCTTCTTAGCTCTGCTAATTTTTCTATAAAACTTTCATGCATTTGTTTTTGCTGATTGTATTCGGGATAATTTATAGATTGCATATATTTTTCTTCATCTCTAAAGTGGGTCTTGGCATAGTCGTCTAAAAAATCAAACATTTGCATTATATGTTCTTTGGTTTTACCACTTTTACCTGCTTCGAAAAGTTGGTCTGCTTTTTCGAATAGTTTTTTGTGTTGTTGGTCAATTAAATCATTACCTACTTCTAGATTTTTGTTCCATAATATTGCCATAGTTTCCTCCTAACTTATTTATTTAAATGCCTTATTAAAGTAGTAGAGATGTTTTCTATAGGCAGTTGAATTTCTACAGCTCCAATATTATATGCAACCATGGGCATACCGTAAACTACGGATGTTTTTTCATCTTGACCTATAGTAAGGGCTCCGGCTTCTTTCATCTTCATAAGACCTGAAGCACCATCTCTACCCATTCCCGTAAGTATAATCCCTACTGAATTCTTACCCGCAACTTCTGCCACTGAATCAAAAAGTACATCCACTGAAGGACAGTGACCGCTAACCTTTTCACCTTCTCTACATCTAACATAATAGCCTTCCTTGTCTTTTTTAAGTTCCATATGTTTATCTCCAGGGGCTACTAATGCAAGTCCTGGCTTTAACCGCATAGCGTTAGTTGCTTCTCTTACTTCCATAGTACATATTCTGTTTAATCTGTCGGCATACATTTTAGTAAATCCCGGCGGCATATGCTGGGTTATTAAAATAGGAGGAGTTGTCTTTGGCAATTCTTTAATTACCTTAAGAATTGCTTCAGTACCTCCCGTTGAAGCTCCTATAGCAATTATTTTTGTTGAAGTTTTTCTTAACTTTGTAATTTCCTTTTTTGGGACTTCTGTATCTTTTGTTTTTAAATCATAGCTAATTAATTTAGCAATTGATGCAACTTTAATTTTGGTTTTTAATTCTTTTATGAAAGCTTCTAAGCCGTAGGTTGCAGTAGGTTTTCTTACAAAGTCTAAGGCTCCTGATTGTAAGGCATCAAAAACGCTTATATTCATTGAACTTACTAATACAACTTTAGTAGGACGTTCTGCCATTAATTTTTTAATAAATGTTATACCATCCATTATGGGCATTTCTATATCTAAAGTTACTATATCTGGATTTAGAGTTTTAATTTTTTCCATGGCTTCTACCGGGTCAGCGGCAAGACCTACTACTTCTATGTCAGAATCTTGGCTTAACTGGTTTTTTAACATATTTCTGAACAGAAGGGAGTCGTCTGTAATTAAAACTTTGATTTTATTTTTTCTCATATTATTTCTTCTTATATATGGCCGGCTTTATATAGTGAAATTTAGACTTATTTCTCTGTATAGTTTCCGCATGGCCAATAAATAAGTAGCCTCCAGGTTTTATTGCTTCATAAATTTTATTGACGATTTCAAGTTTAGTTTCATTGTTGAAATAAATCATTACATTTCTTAAAAATATTAGATGGTATTTGTTTTTTTCTAGAATTGGATCCATTAAGTTAAAAACATTAAAGTTTACATATTTTTTAATTTCCTCTGTTACTTCATATCCATTTCCTACCTTTTTAAAGTATCTTTGCTTAAATCTATCAGGAAGCCTTTTTATACTTTCTTCTGAATATATTGCTTCCTTTGCTTTTGAAAGTACATTTTCGGAAATATCCGTTGCCTTAATATTAATCTTCCATTTTTTTAGTTTAAAGTAATCGTCTAATACCATGGCAATAGTATAAGGTTCTTCTCCGGAAGAACATCCTGCACTCCAAATATTTAAGCTTCTAGAAGTGTTTTCTTTTTCTTCCTCAGGAAGGACAACTTCTTTTAAGTATTGGAAATGATTTTCTTCCCTATAAAAATAAGTATAATTAGTCGTAAGTTTATTTACTAAAGTTATAATTTCATCATCTTTATTACTTTTAACTCTGTCAAGGTATTGGCCGAAACTGGTCATACCCTTTTTTTTGATTATATTAGATAGCCTTCCTTCGATTAAAATTCTTTTTTTAGAAAGGTCTATACCGTAATTGTTATGCATATATTTAACAAATTCTAAAAATTCTTTATCAGTTAATTTCACCATATCTACATACTTTCTATTATATTTCCTATATCTAGTATTAAATTAATACTTCCATCGCCTAAGATGGAACAGCCGGATATTCCTGCTTCCTTTAGGCTATATTTATTTAATACTACAGGAAGGGGTTTTACTACTACCTGTTGTTCTCCTATTATTTGGTCTACAAACAAGCATATGCTGTTAGTTCCTGATTCCACCAGAATCAATATACCTTCTTCTATATTTGTTACTTGGGACTCTATATTAAAATACTGACTTGCCCTTATAATGGGGTAGCATCTTTCCCTTATTATTATCATTTCATTGTTTTCATTGTCGTGTATTATATCTTCTTCTTTAGCTATAAATGACTGCTGAATATTTTTAATAGGAATAATAAATTCAGTTTCTCCAACTAAAACTTGCATACCTGAAACTATAGTTAGTGTAAGAGGTATTTTGAATGTTATTCGGGTTCCTACTCCCGGTTTACTATCTACTAGGACTGTGCCTCCTACTTTTTCCACATTGGATTTTACAACGTCCATTCCAACTCCTCTACCTGAATATTCTGTAACTGCTTCATTGGTAGAAAATCCAGCTACCATTAATAGCTGGTAGATGTCTTTCTGACTGTATTCACTTTCAGGCTTAGTTAGTAGTCCTTTTGCTTTAGCTTTTTCTAATATTTGTTCTGGATCTAAACCTCTTCCATCATCTTCTACTGTTATGTGGATTTCTCCTCCTGCATTAGATGCTAAAAGCATTATTTTTCCTTTTTTATCTTTACCCTTTTCTACTCTTTCCTCTTCTGCTTCTATGCCATGGTCCATGGCATTTCTCACTAGGTGCATAATAGGGTCTGAAATTGTATCTACTATGGTTTTATCTATTTCCGTTTCTTCACCCTTCAGTATAAGTTCAACTTCCTTATCTAATTCTTTACCCATATCTCGTACGATTCTTTTCATCCTTTGGAAAATTCCTGAAACGGGAACCATTCTTAAAGACATAACTATATCTTGAAGTTCATCAGTAAGTTTTCTTACTTGTCTGGTAGCCTTTTTAAAACTTTCTGAATTTAATTCCCTAACCGTAGCATCGGATTCTACCATTGATTCGGCAATAACCAATTCTCCCACTATGTCCACTAACTGATCTAACTTGGTAAGATTTACTGTTATTAAACTCTGTTTGCTATGTTTAGCATCAGTATCAATTATAGGAGTTTTATTGTTTGAATCCTCAGTTTCTTTAAGCTGGCTAGTAGCACTATTTTTTGTTTCCTCTTTAATAGTTTCCTCATTTTCCATTACTGTGTAATTTTTAACGTTTAGTGATTCTCTCACAATATTAACAGCTAAATCCAAATCCTCTTTACTATCTAGATAGATAAAGAAGCCATTTTCTACTATTTCTTTAGACGTTTCCGGAGAATTTTCAATATTTTCCGGCTTGTATTTAAATTCTACTCCTGCTTCTCTCAATTGGTTTACTATAATGTAAGCCCTTAGATTTTCCATTTGAATTTCATCATCAAAGTTTACTTTAATTATATAGCCCATATCAGGTGTGTCAGTTTCACTTCTTTCAACAGCTTTTTCAGACATAGACCTTTCCTCTCCATTAGAAATAGTATTTAAAAATTCTAATATTTCTTTTTCAAAGGGTTCTATATTTTCTTCAAGTTGCTGTCCTTCTTCTATTTTTGTAATTTCCCCCTTAATGAAATCCGTAAACTTAAAAACTAAGTTTACTAGTTTTTCATTATATTGACTGTCTATACCATTTTCTCTAATATAGTAAAAGAGGTCTTCGATTTTATGTGAAATATCAGTTATACTGTCAAATTGCATCATGGCAGATGAACCTTTGATAGTATGCATAATTCTGAATATTTCATCAATATATTCCTTGCCAAATCCTAATTCGCTTTCAGCTTCTAACAAAATACTATCTAATTGTTCTAATAATGAGTTAGTTTCAAAAAGATACATATCTAATACAGCAAAATTATTATCCATATTTCTCTCCTTATAAGTCCCTACTATATAATATCGACATTTTTTTCAAATTATTAAGCTTTTACACTAAACTTTTTATTGAAAAGTGTTATAATAGACTTATATATTTGATTTATTTGCCGATATAGATATATGAGGAAAACCATAGGATTCATAAACCTTACTTACAGGAGTTAGTATGTTGGAAAATAATATAAATGTAAAAACAAATAACTATATTAGTGAAAATTTAGTTAATAAACCTAAAATAAAAACAGAAGTAGCCCATGAAGTAGTTGACCCTACTAAGGTTACCAAGACAGCTAAGCAGGATGCCGATAGCCAAGTTAGACAAGAACTTTTCAATTATAATCCCAACTCTGTATTTGATAAGTTTATTAAATCTTTGCAAAGTTCTCCTGTTTTATCAGAGTCTATTAAGAAACTTCTTCTAAATAAACAATTTATTAATAATAATATTAAAACAGATCCGCTTTTAAGTATGTTTTTTGAATCTTTTCTTGAAAATATTGAAATGAATGATGGGGAAATATTAGATTTCCTTAAATTTCAACAATCTACCTATAACAAATTTCAGGGAGAGTTTTTTGAAAAACTAAGAAATCTTTTAATAAATAATCCTAATAATGAAGATTTAAAAAGTCTTGTGAAAAACTTTTTAAGAACTTACGATTGTTTCGTATCGGTGGAAGAAACTAATAAATCTATTAACACTGCCCTTAAACATATTCGAATTCATATTCCGGAAATATTGAGAACTACTTTAGATGAAATGACAGAAAAGCTTTATTTTACAAGAGGATCTATAGCTGGAGACTTAAATATATTGAAAAATGAAATTATTCCTTTCCTAGGAAGCTATATTTCTAAAATGAATGACTTTGGTCTAGTTAGAGATTATGTATCTGTCTTGGTTCATAATTTAATAAGGTTGGAATTTGCTGCAGACAATAATTTTTCTGATGATTTGGAGAATTTATTTGACTTTTTAAAATATAATTTTAATATGGATGAAAAACAAGTAGAAGAGCTAAAAATCTCCTTAATAACTAGTTATGAAAATTTATCGAAAGTAAAGAACTCTTCAATGGATTCATTTTTAAGTCTTTTGGAAAAAGGAGCCTTAAAAAGTGAAAGCCCTGTTAATAGAAGTTTAATGGCAGATATGAATGATTCCCTTCTTTTAGGTCACAACGTTAATATTCCATTGATACATATGTTTTTGCCTTTAAGTTATAGGGGAATGTTTATGTTTTCTGAAATATGGATCGGCAAGGAAAGTTCTAGGGAGAAAACAAAAGACCAATATTATGAACAACACAAGGCCTTTATAACTTTTGATATTCAGCATTTAGGATATTTTGAAATGATTTTAGTATTGAGAGGGTCCAAGCTTTTTCTAGATATACAAGTCCCAGGCAATTTATCAATTTATGGAGAGAAAATTAAAAAGGATTTGAATAAATTATTAAGTAAAAATAATATAGAAGCAGAAAGTATCCAGGTTAGTGAATGTGTTAAAGTAAGGCGATTTAATGAAGTATTTTCAAATTTGACCGAAAGGAAGAATAGTGTAGATGTCACAATCTAAAGAAAAAAACAGACAGGCTGTAGCTCTTAAATACGATGTAAATAAAAGTAATGCTCCGGTAGTAGTTGCTTCCGGCTCCGGATATGTTGCAGATAAGGTTATAGAAATCGCTGAGGAAAAGGGAGTTCCAATTTACAAGGATAGCTCCTTGTCGGGAATGCTATCTCAACTTAGTGTAGGCAGTGAAATACCGGAAGAACTTTTCTCTTCAATCGTAGATATTTATGTATATTTCCTCAATTTCAAAATGCCAAAGGGTGGTGTTGAGAGTGAAAGGTAAGTTGGTGAAAATATTTAGTAAAAATAAAAAATTTTTAGCAAAAGGTCATATCCTAAGCATGAATTCAGAAACAATAAGGGTTAAAGGTATTAACTTACCCTTAATAGAGTCTAAAAGCCCTATAATTATTGAAATATATGATGATTTCTTAGGTGTAAGTACTTGTCATTGCCAAGTATCGGTAGCTTCTGAAAAACAGCTTAATGCATTTATAAAAAGCAAAAGTCCACCTGTTGAAAGAAGAACTTCTCTAAAAGTGCCTACAGACTTATCCTTTTATATAGAATCCCTTATTAGAAATGGCGAAGATTGTACAGAGGATTTTCCTAACACGAGAATCGATATACTGAATTTAAGTATCGGCGGTATGTTGATTTCTGCTAATTATGACTTATATGTAAACGATATTATAAATTTTCATTTTTATTATGAGAGAAATTTAGTTATTCTTTTAAAGGCAAAGGTAATCAGAATTGATAAAAGCTACGACCTTCATACTAAAGAACTCTCTAAGAAAAGCTACGGATGTATGTTTGAGCAACTGCCTCCCAGCCAGGAGGCTGTAATCACTAAATATCTATACAAAAGACAATTGGAAATATACAAAGACAAACAGGAGTAAGTATGAGAAAAACAACTATTATTACTATTATTACATTGATTATTTTAAGCAATTTAAATATATCTTATGCCTCAAGGAATATAAGGGGTCGCTTTACTGAAAGTGATGTGCCTGGAACTGACTTTAAGGAAATTACCTTTAGCCCTTATTATCCTAACGATGAAGAAGAGAGAGATTACTATATATACTTGCCTTCCGGCTATTTTGTTGAAGGGAGAAGTGCTTCTTACGTTGCAGATAGAAATGGTAGATATCCTTTTACCGTTTATGACGGTAGTTCTAAAAAAACTTTCACCTACAGTGTAGACAGTATAGAGGATCCCATAGATAGGTCTGATAAGTCGACCATATATAAAGAATTTCAGCTTATGTATGATTATGAGAAAAAACAAGTTTTGTTTAATATTCAAACT
>JAAYRW010000133.1 GCA_012518555.1 Tissierellia bacterium | reverse complement strand
TACTAATCCATGTATAAATACGTGCTTAAATGGTACTTGGTCAGTAACTTCTAAAGCGGAAAATACCATTCTAATAACCCAGAAGAATATAATATCATAACCGGTTACTAATACATCAGTAGGATAGAAATATTTCAAATCTTCCGTTTCATGAGGCCAACCTAGGGTTGAAAATGGCCACAATCCTGAAGAAAACCATGTATCAAGTACGTCTTCATCCTGCTTAATATTGGCACTTCCACACTTAGTGCATTTTTCAGGGGAATCTTTTTGAACCATTAATTCGCTACAGTCTAAGCAATAGTATGCAGGAATTCTATGTCCCCACCATAATTGTCGTGATATGCACCAATCTCTTATATTTTCTAGCCAGTGATTATATATTTTTGTAAACCTTTCAGGAACTAATTCTACATCCTTATCTTCAGCTGCTTTTAAGGCCGGCTTGGCCAATGGTTCCATTTTTACAAACCATTGGTCAGAAATTCTTGGTTCTATAATGTTGTGACATCTATAACAAGTACCTACATTATGGTCTGTATCTTCTATTTTTAAAATATAACCGCTATCTTGTAAATCCTTTACATATGCTTTCCTACATTCAAAGCGAGTCATACCCTCATATTTACCTGCAACTTCATTCATAGTTCCATCTTCCTTCATACAGCTTATTTGCTCTAGATTGTGACGAAGACCTATTTCAAAGTCGTTAGGATCATGAGAAGGTGTAATTTTTAAAGCTCCTGTACCTTTTTCCATATCTGGATATTCATCTGCTATAATAGGAATTTCTCTTCCTACTAAGGGAACAATTACTTTTCTTCCAATTAAATGCTTGTATCTTTCATCCTCCGGATGGGCAGCTATTGCCACGTCACCAAAAATAGTTTCCGGTCTTGTAGTAGCAACAATAAAGTATTCATCTTTATTGTCTACATAGGGGTATTTTATATAGTAGTACTTACCAGGAGTATCCTCATGTTCAACTTCCGCATCGGAAAGGGTAGTATGACAGTCAGGACACCAGTTTATAATTCTGTTTCCTCTGTAAATAAGACCTTTTTCATAAAGCCTGATAAAAAATTCCGTAACTGCTTCGTTACAGCCTTCGTCCATGGTAAATCTTTCTCTTGACCAGTCACAAGAATTACCTAATTTTTTAACCTGTTCTACTATTATTCCTCCGAATTCTTCCTTCCATTCCCAGGCTCTTTTTAAGAATTCTTCCCTTCCTATTTCTTCTTTTGTTTTTCCTTCTACTTCTTTCAATCTTTCAACTACTTTAACTTCAGTTGCTATACTAGCATGATCTGAACCGGGTAGCCACAAGGCTTCGTAACCCATCATTCTTTTCCACCTGGTAAGAACATCTTGCAAGGTTTGGTCTAAGGCGTGACCCATGTGTAACTGTCCGGTAATATTGGGCGGAGGCATCACTATGGTAAATGGTTTCTTATCTTTATTAACTTCTGCTCTGAAACAATTTTCATCCATCCAGATTTTATAAATTTTATCTTCAAATTCTTTCGGATTATACTTGCTTGGTATGTTTGTTGACATAACATCATTCCTTTCATTATTATGGCAATATTCAATATTTTATTAGGCTTTTATCGCAACATGAAGGCGCAGGCTTCATCACCAATTTGTTCGGTCATGAAAAAAGCGAGCATTCTCCCTATAAAAGGACGAGAAAACCCGCGGTACCACCTAATTTCCATTACGGCTCTTAAATATATAACGGTAAACCCGTTTAATCCTACTGCTAGTTCAGATTAAAATGCTCAGAAGCTACCTTCAGCCCACATTGACCTATAGAATCTTTCAGCCATGGATTCTATTTTCTGTAAGGTATATGAACCTACTCCTCTTCTTCATTGCAAGTATTTTCAATTACTTAACATATTATAAAAAATAATTAAATTTGTCAACATTTTTTAGGAATTAATTATAAAGTTCCAATTTTACCTTTAAGATTTACATTATCGATGATAAGCTGTAATTCTTCAAAAAAATAATTGTCCTACATATTTTTACATGTATAGTATAGCAAAATCGGCAGAATATATTTATGTGTTAACACGAAAAAATGCAAAGGACGGTAATGGAATGGACAAAAAACCTAGTAGTGAAAATCGAAATAGCAATGTATTGTCAAGTAAGGTTAATCACGGAAAAAACGAAAGATTAAGTGAAGAAATGGGCTATGAAAAAGATAAGTATTTGTATAACTTAATTAACTTTTTTAAATATTAAAATATTAAGAGTCAAACAAAGGGAGCTTGCGGGAAAATAAATAATCTTTAGAAAATAGTCT
>JAAYRW010000132.1 GCA_012518555.1 Tissierellia bacterium | reverse complement strand
TAACACACTTCTTTAACCCCTCTGCTATTTTTTCATTTAAAGCACCATATCTAATTAAATCATCTAATCCTATATCTTTTTTAAATTTTCTAATTGCAATTTGACTTCCATCAACCGAAACCCTTGAATGAGTAGCAGCAACTCTAGAACCATCAGGGAGCCTTGCATTAACAGTTGGAGTAGACCAGTTAAGTTGCCTTCCCAAAGGAGAAATTATTCTTTCAATAACTAAATTTAAATGTTCTTCTGAATCAAATTTATCATCTGTTTCATATAAAGTACCATCTTTTTCTACAGTAATCCTATTGTATCTTTCAACTAATATCTCTGTTACATCTTCATCGTTTAGATATTTTTCTAATATGCCATAACCAGATATCTCATTTGTCAGGCTTTCAATAATGTTTAATTTATCTTGATAATTTAAACTAGGATAAAGCTTTTCAACCGTTTGTCTTACTTGTTTCTTTATCTCTTCTTTTGCTTTAGTATCTCTGTATTTTCCTAAATACTCTTGAGAAACGTTTTGCATTACCTCTTTTTGTACCTTTTCTCTAAGCTCCCCATATTCCTCCTTAGATAAGTTTACTTTTTCACTATGTTCCATAGCAAGAGTCAATAATTTGCTTTCATTTTCTTGTTCAGTTTCATTAAAAAATATAGAACCACCCAAGACAATCCCCCCTTTATATATCACTTTCTAATAATCTTGCAAGTAAACTTTTGCTTTTTTTCCCTTTACTCTTTTTACTCTTTGTTTTTTTAACATTTTTAGTAAAAGAAAATACATCGGGGTATGCTCCACAAATATCATTAGCTATTTTTTTTATCTGTATAGAAAAATTATTGTTTTCATCTATTTCTATAGCTTGTTTCCCACTATCACCATGCAAAGCTTCTTTTACAGATTCAGAAAAGGGAATTTCTCCTAAAAGTGGTCTACCTATAGTTCTTGATATTTCTATAGCATTTAAATCCCATTCACCTTCTGGCTGTGTTTGGTTTAAAACCACAAACATCTTTTGAAGTATATGTGAAAATTTCTTTTGTTTTATAGGGTCAATTCTTAATAAATCAACTATCCTTGTAAGTTGTTTTACAGACTGCCTTTCGGAATTAACTATTAATAATACATGAGTAGCATGTTGTAAAGCGACATCTGTTGTTACAGAGAGATTAGGAGCCCCATCTATGATAATTATGTCAAAATGTTTTTTAAGTATATTTAAAACTTTATTAGCTAACTCATAATCAACCTGTTGTGCAAGAGCTAAATTTACAGGTGCAGGAAGAACCATCAATCCATGAGGTCCTTCTATCATCATGGAATCAACTTCATCAACGGTTGCATCTTCATAAATATCTCTCCAAAACAATAAATTTTTAGCCAAAGCATCTTGATCTGATATGTTATAAACTGTTGATAAATTAGCACCATTACAATCGAAGTCCACGATTGCAATTCTTTGGCTTGAAATAAACGGAGATTTTTTTAGTGCAATTCCTAAATTTGTAGCTATTGTTGTTTTCCCAACCCCACCCTTTATATTACAAGTAAGAATTATTGCTTGTTTTATTGTATTTACAGTATGTTCAGTTACCATTTTTTCATTTTTAGGTGTTGTTTCAAGGTTAAGTCTTTGCCTATCTATATAATTTGTTATAAATTCTGCAACGTCTCTTGGAACTAAATTTTCTCTTTTAAATACTTCTATAACCCCAGCAAATTTTGTTTCAAAAATGAATTGTTCGGAAAAGAAACTAGATATAGCAAATACACAAGTTTCAATCGATAAATCCTTTAGTTCTTTTGCAACTATCGTGGCAGTAGTATCTATTAAAGAAAACTCCATCAAAATTGCATCCGCTTTCATGCTTGAAGCTCTTTCTATAAGGGATTCTTTATTAGTAGCTATTCCTACAACTCTTATCCTTGGATGATTTTGCAAACTCATCATT
>JAAYRW010000131.1 GCA_012518555.1 Tissierellia bacterium | reverse complement strand
GTTACAAACAAAAATAGAAAATTAGAAGGAATAGTTTCATTAAGAAAATTAGTTGTTTCTGAAGGAAACAAATGTATAAAAGAAATACTACATGAGGATGTAATTTATGTAGAAACCCACGATGATCAAGAAACAGTGGCCAATATTTTTAAAAGGTATGGTTTTATGGCCTTGCCGGTAGTAGATAAGGAGCGTAGATTGACTGGTATTATTACTTTTGATGATATAATGGAAGTAATTGAACAAGAAGCTACTGAGGACTTTCAAATAATGGCTGCTATGGCACCGTCAGAAGACGCTTACTTGGATTCTGGGGTAATTGAATTAGCAAAACAAAGAATACCCTGGCTATTAATTTTAATGATTGGCGCAACCGTAACAGGAGGCATTATTACAAAATTTGAGAATGTATTAAGTACTATTGTAGTTCTTACTGCATTTATCCCAATGCTGATGGATACTGCAGGAAACTCAGGAAATCAATCTTCTACTTTGATAATTCGAGGTTTAGCAGTAGGCGATGTAGAGTTAAAAGATATTTGGAAGATTCTATGGAAAGAATTTAGAATAAGCATATTGGTAGGTATTGTTTTAGGATCAGTAAATTTTACGAAAAATATGTTGTTTGACAAGGTAGGTCTTTTTGTTTCGCTAACGGTTTCCATAACCGTAGTAGCTACGGTTATATTAGCTAAAATGATTGGCGGCACATTACCCCTTATAGCAAAAAGACTAAAATTAGATCCTGCAATAATGGCAGGACCACTAATTACTACAGTAGTTGATGCATTAGCCTTAATGGTTTACTTCGCTATTGCTTCCGCATTGTTAATGTAAGACTCTATTAATATAAGATAAGTTTAATAAAATTTCAAAACAAATAATATCCAGCACTAAAATTTATGTGTTGGATTTTTGATTTTAAAGTAAGTTAAGCTAAATTTGCAAGAAAAAAATAAATGGAGTCATTTAGGCTGGAGATATTGCAAAATTATCAAAAAACTATTAATATATAGAAGAGACTAGATGCTTTTAAAATCAATGGAGGTAAAAATGTTCGATAAAGAAAAACTTGCCCGTATTAGTGAATCTAAAAAGAAATGGGAAGAAAATGAATTAACTAAAGCCTTGAATAGGGCACCTGAACAAAAAGAAGAATTTAAATCCGGCTCAGGTTCTATAGTTAACAGATTATATACGCCTGAAGATATTGCAGATATTGATTATGAAAAAGAAATCGGATTTCCGGGACAATATCCTTATCTTAGGGGATACCAGCCCACTATGTATAGAGGAAGAACTTGGACTATGCGTATGTATGCAGGATTTGCAACTGCTGAAGAATCAAATGAAAGATATAAATATTTAGTTGATCAAGGTTCTACCGGCTTATCTGTAGCCTTCGACTTGCCTACACAAATAGGATACGATTCAGACCATGCCTTAGCCCAAGGTGAAGTTGGAAAAGTAGGTGTTGCAATAGACTCTTTAAAGGATATGGAAATATTGTTTGACGGAATTCCCTTGGATAAAGTAAGTACCTCAATGACAATTAACGCTCCTGCAGCAGTTCTTTTAGCAATGTATATAGCAGTTGCGGAAAAGCAGGGAGTATCGACGGATAAATTAAGAGGAACTATCCAAAATGATATTTTGAAAGAATATATTGCAAGAGGAACTTATATTTTCCCAACAGAGCCATCTATGAGGCTTATAACAAATATATTTGAATACTGTTCTAAAGAAGTTCCAAAATGGAATACAATAAGTATTTCCGGATACCACATAAGAGAAGCCGGCTCAACTGCGGCTCAGGAAGTAGGATTTACTTTAGCTGACGGAATTGCTTATGTGGAAGCTGCCGTTGAAGCAGGATTAGATGTAGATACATTTGCACCGAGACTTTCTTTTTTCTTCAATTCACATAACGACTTATTTGAAGAAGTCGCAAAATTTAGGGCTGCAAGAAGGCTGTGGGCTAAAATTATGAAAGAAAGATTTAGGGCCAAAAATGAGAAGTCTATGATGCTTAAATTCCATACTCAAACTGCAGGATGTACTCTTACGGCACAGCAGCCAGACAATAATATTATCAGGGTTGCCATGCAGGCCTTGGCGGCAGTACTTGGAGGAACTCAGTCACTACATACAAACTCAAGAGATGAAGCTCTTGCCCTTCCTACAGAGGATTCCGTAACTATTGCTTTAAGAACCCAACAGATTATTGCAAACGAAACGGGTGTTACAAATACTGTAGATCCATTGGCAGGTTCCTACTATATTGAAGCAAAAACAAAAGAAATCGAAGAAAAAGCTATGGAATATATTACAAAGATAGACCAATTAGGTGGAGCAGCAAGGGCTATAGATTTAGGATATATTCAAAAAGAAATTTCAGATTCAGCATATCAATATCAGATGGAAATTGAATCATTAGATAGAATAGTAGTTGGAGTTAACAAGTACCAGGTGGAGGAAGAAGCTCCTAAGGGACTTTTAAGAGTTGATCCGCTAGTAGCCCAAATGCAGAAGAAGAAAATTAATGAAGTAAAAGAATGTAGAAATAATGAAGCTGTTGCTGAAAAACTTCAATTATTGAAAAAGGCTTGCCAAGGTACCGAAAATGTAATGCCCTTTATACTTGATGCAGTAAAAGAATATGCTACATTGGGAGAAATATGTGGTGTTATGAGAGAAGTGTTTGGAGAATATGAGCAAGCAGTATTGCTTTAGGAGGAGAATGAGATGAAGAGACCTATAAGAGTTTTAGTAGCAAAGCCCGGTCTTGACGGACATGACAGGGGAGCTAAGGTTATAGCGAGAGCACTTAGAGATGCAGGAATGGAAGTAATTTATACGGGATTGAGGCAAACCCCGGAACAAATAGTTGCAACGGCAGTTCAAGAGGACGTAGATGTAATAGGCCTGAGTTTATTATCGGGAGCCCATAATTATTTGTTTCCAAAGGTTGCAGAACTTTTAAAAGAACAAGGTGTAGACGATCTATTAGTAATCGGAGGTGGAGTAATCCCTAACGAAGATATTCAAGGATTGAAGGATGCCGGGATAGCAGAAATATTTACACCAGGAACTCCTACAAGGGAAATGATTGATTATATTAAAAATAATTTGAAACGATAAGTTAAAGTATGTCATTCTGAGGGCATCAGACTGCGGTTCAGAATGATAACTGACTAATATTTGATTGGTGGTATGTAATGTCATATATGAAATTAATTGAAAGTATGCTTGCAGGCCAGAAGAGGGCCTGTGCAAAACTTATAACGGCAGTAGAAAACGATCCTAAAGAAGCTGAAAAAATCATAAGAGAAATTCATCAGTATACGGGTAATGCCCATATAATCGGTATAACAGGGCCTCCTGGTGCCGGTAAAAGCACTCTAACGGATAAAGTAGTAAAAGCTTTAGTCAATGAGGGAAAGAGGGTTGGTGTAATTGCAATCGATCCTACCAGCCCCTATTCAGGCGGTTCTATATTAGGAGACCGAATTCGTATGCAGGATTTAGCATTGAATCCTAATGTATTTATAAGAAGTATGGGAACTAGGGGATACTTAGGAGGTTTGTCTAAGTATACTAAAAACGCTTTAAAAATTTTAGATGCTGCTAGTTACGATTATATAATAATTGAAACTGTAGGTGTAGGTCAATCGGAAGTAGATATAGTAAAAATTGCAGATACTATTATAATGGTAATGGTTCCTGGACTAGGCGATGATATACAGTCTATAAAAGCCGGTATAATGGAGATAGGAGATATTTTTGCAGTTAACAAAAGCGACTTGTTTGGAGCCGACCGTACTGCAACAGAAATAAACATGATGCTTGATTTAACTATGGATATGGACAGAAGACCTCCTGTAGTTAAAGTTGTAGCCGTGAAAAACGAAGGAATCGGCAACTTAATTAAAGAAATCAAGGATCACATGGATTACTTGAAGGAAAGTGGCAAATTTACAGAAAGGCGAAAAAACAATCTTAAGTTAGAAGTTGTTGAGCTTATTGAAGAAGAACTTAGGAAAATTGTTATTAGCCATACTGATAAAGAAGAGAGAATAGATGAAGAAGTAATTGAAATATTGAATAAGAACAAGAATATTTATGAAGTTAGAGATGAGTTTTTAAGAGCTCTGTCATCCTGAGCCTAGCGGAGGATCTCATCTATTAAGTAAACAAGAGGTAGGGGGACACAGCTTTAGGAGGAGGAAAAGTAAAGATGGTTAAAAAAATAGATCATATTGGTATCGCCGTGAAAAATTTAGATGAAACGCTAAATTTTTACGAGAATATACTTGGTTTAAAATCAGAGGGAACAGAAGTTGTTGAAGAGCAAAAAGTAAGGGTTGCTTTTTTACCAATAGGAGATACAGAAGTAGAGTTGTTGGAATCAACTGATGAAGAAGGCCCTATTGCACGATATATTGCAAAAAACGGCCAAGGAGTTCAGCATATAGCCTATAGAGTAGATAATATAGAAAAGGCTATTGCAGAAATGAAAGAAAAAGGAATCAGAATGATTGACGAAACTCCCCGCTACGGAGCTGGTGGAGCAAAGATAGCTTTCTGTCATCCAAAAAGTACCTTCGGTGTTCTTATAGAACTTTGTGAAAGAGATTAGATAAAGAAGATCTAGGGCTTGGAACTGAGAAATGACTTGACTATGAGGTGAATCGATGGTTAGTGTACACAGATTGAAAAAACCTATATCCGGGATTACTGGAGTAGTTATATGCTTACTTTTTATTTATATATTAAAAATACCGACCAGTATGGAAGTTGCCGCAATAGAAGCAGGAAGTAATGGCCATGTGGCTATGAGTGTTTTAGGTATTACTCTTTTATCTATAAGTTGGTGGATTGGAGGACTAGTCCCTGACTGGCTTACATCCCTTGTGATGATGATATTGTGGGTAATTGTTGTAAACATTCCCTTCCCAGTAGCTTTTTCTGGATTTGGAGTATCATCGGTTTGGTTGATTGTTGGAGCATTTTGTTTAGCTGCAGCAATTACTAAAACAGGGTTATTCGAACGTATTGCCTATTTATTGATTAGAATATTTTCGCCTACATTCAGTGGTCAGGTGTTGGCCTTGCTACTTGTTGGAACCATCTGTTCACCTTTAATTCCAAGCGTAACGGTCAAAGCGGTTTTAGGGGTAGCAATTGCATACAATATATCTAATGTTATGGGATATGAGGCAGAAAGTCCGGGAAGATATGGAATTTTTATGGCTTCTTGGTTTGGATTCAGCCTAACTGCAAGCGCATTCAAAACAGGAAGTATTCAAGGATATACTTTACTTGGTGCACTTCCTGAAGAAGTTAGTTCAAATTTATCTTTTTTAAATTGGTTTGTTGCCATGATACCCTGGTTAATTATCTTTCTTATAGCTTCTTACTTTGCTATACATTTTTTGTACAAGCCGAAAAAAGAACCTACATTAAAAGGAAAAAACATTATTCAATACTCTGATAAGTTTGGAAAAATGGACAGGGAAGAAAAGATAGCAGCTCTTATCCTATCTTCTACTGTTGTTCTTTGGATATTTGAAACAAAATTAAATATAAATGCTTCAATAACTGCTTTAATCGCTACTTTTTTTTGCTTTTTCTTTGGAATTCTTGAATCTAAAGAAATATCTACTATTGTTCCATGGGATTTAGTAATTTTTCTTGGAGGATTACTTAATTTAGGTAATATTTTTGCCATGGTTGGCCTAGATATATGGTTTCAGAATATTATTGGCCCCTTCTTTGCAAATTTAAACAATCTTTATATAATAATATTATTTGTAGTAATAGCTGTTATATTAATTCGATTTGTTATCGTATCTCAGAATGCTACGATTATAGTTTTATTGACAATATTGTCCCCTATATTGAGACCTTTCGGTATTAGCCCATTCATTACAGGGATGATAATATATACAGTTCAAGCATCTTGGTTTGTTCCATATCAAAGTCCTGTTTACTTAGTAGTATTAGTTGGTATGAACAATACTATAAATTTCAAAAATACTGTAAAAGCATGTTTTGCATATGAAATAATAAATATTATTGGAATTTTAGCCAGCATACCTCTATGGAAGATGCTAGGATATATGTAAAACAATTCACAATACTCTTTTAATACATACTAATAATATGAGATTCTCAAAACTGTTCAGAATAAATCCATGCAATTTAAAGAATCTCATTATTTTATAGATATATTTTTAAAGCAAGTTATACAATCCTAATGTTTTTAAATGCTGATGTTTTTTTGAAAAAACTTCTACTAAGCTTAAGTCTAAAGCACTACACATGGATGCTAAATAAAAGAGTAGTTCACCCATTTCTTCTTCTATCTTATCTTTGCATTTAGGGCAAAGTTTTCCTTCTACATGGGTATCTAAATCCTTTTGATTTTCTTCAAAGGATTTATTAGGTGAATACAATTGTTTTGTCCCATGTATTTCTATACATCCGCAATGGGTGGCGGATTTGAATACAGCTCTGTTTAGCATAGATGTTTGTTCATCTAATTTTGTTACAATATCTAAAATACTTTTATTTAATAATTGCAACTCAGATGTTGTATTTTGAAATTCACTACAGTTGCACGACATAATTTCAACTCCCTTCATATTAAATTATACTTAAAGACAAGCAGCAATGTCAATTACTTTATTGTAGATTAAACAAACTGTTTTATTGTACGCATAAAATACTATAGATGGAATAAAATATAAAGAGTACATATATGGGGGGATTGAATGAAAAGGATAGTTTCTATAGCTGCGATCATAGTATTTATTGCTGCAATTTTGTTTTTTTTCAGATACTTTAGAGGAAAGGGTGTACAAAACGTGAGTTTTGACCATATTGATCCTGAAAATATACCAAGACAAATAACCGAAGTACTTCCCAATTACAGGATGAAAGAAAAAGCATTAGTATGTAGAATAAACGACGAAATTTATGTTGTTGTTACTAGGGGAGAGAAAAATACTGCCGGATACGAAGTTGAGATAGATAAACTTACTTTAGGCAGCACAGATGGAGAAAGAGTATTGACTGTTTATGCTTTGTACACTGATCCTAAACCGGGAGATGTAACAGCTCAAATTCTCACATATCCTTTTGCTGTTGTGAAAACTGACTTAGAGGAGCTGCCTCAGAAAGTCGTTTTAGAAAGAGAGTACAAAAATTAGATAAAGTCCATTTGAGGATGATCCTTTTAAAGAACTTAGGTAGTCCCTTGAGACCATTAGGCATATTTAAGGCTGTTTTATGAAAGTTTGGAATTTTCATAAAACAGTCTTTTTTTAATTTAGACTGATCCAGATCAACCGTCCCCACTGGCATAGTCCCCATCTATACCTTTATTTTTTAATAATGTAAAAAAAAAACATTTCAATTTGTTTAAAAATAAAGTAGAATAAGATAATAATGGTTGAAATTTTGTCAGTTTGTGTTATATTAATAGTAAGTGTAAGAGGTGGACTGTGATTGAGTTTAATGGTGTAACAAAAACATATAAGAAAACTTTTACAGCAGTAAAAGATATAAGTTTAAAAATAGATAAAGGTGAGTTTGTATTCATAGTTGGAAAGAGCGGCGCCGGAAAGAGTACATTGATAAAATTGCTCCTTAGGGAAATTAGCCCTTCTAGCGGAATTATTACATACAAGGGTACTGATATTAATAAAATCAGGAAGAGAAGGGTAGCAGAATATAGGCGAAATATTGGTTTCATTTTCCAAGATTACAGACTTCTTCCAAAAATGACTGTATACGAAAATATTGCTTTTGCTATGGAAATGATTTGTTGTCAGGCAAAACAGATAAGAAGGGAAGTTCCCTTAGTTTTGAGTATGGTAGGATTAAGCGATAAGGCTAAGTCTTATCCCGATGAGTTATCAGGAGGCGAGCAGCAACGTGTAGCTATTGCTAGAGCGGTAATTAACAAGCCGGAAACAATAATTGCTGATGAACCTACCGGTAATTTAGATTTTGAAACATCTAAAGAAATTATGAAAATATTGACTGAAATAAATAAACGAGGTACTACCGTTATAATGGCAACTCATGATAGGGAAATAGTAGATAATTATCAAAAAAGAGTAATTGAACTTAAAAACGGAACTATATTAAGAGACAGAAAAGCAGGGGGAAATGAAAATGAACCCAAAGAGAATTAATTATATATTTAAACAAGCTTTTAAAAGTATGTGGCGAAATAGAATGATGGGTTTTGCTTCCATCGGTTCTGTTACGGCAGTGTTGGTAATACTTGGTTTTATATTAGTAGTGGTTTTAAATGTAAATAACATTGCCTTAGTTGCCCAAGAAACTTTCGATCAAATTGCAGTATATATATTAGACCATGTAGAAGATGAACAGATAGAGGAAATGGGAAAAGCCTTTACCCAAATAGAGGGAGTAATGGGAGTTGCATATCAGACCAAGGATTATGCTTTAGAAAAGGTTAAAGAGGACTGGGGAGAAGATGCATTTTTATTGCAAGATTTAAGAAACGATCCATTGCCCAACACATATATTGTCCAGTTAACAGACGTAAGCATGTCTGACGAGGTAATTGCGCAATTGGAAACTTTTGAAGGTGTAGAAAAAGTTAGATATTATCAGGATGCTGTAAACACCCTTATAAGAATATCTGATTTTGTGAAAAAAATTGGGACAGGCATAATAATAATCCTTCTATTAATAAGTATATTTATTATTTCTAATACCATTAAAATAACGGTTTTAAATAGACAAAGGGAAATTGAACTTATGCAGTATATTGGAGCTACTAACGGATACGTAAGAGGACCCTTTATGATAGAAGGAATTATGTTGGGACTTTTAGGTTCTATTGTGGCAATTCTAGTAATTATGTTTGGATACAACTATACTATGGATTATTTGGCTGGGCGATATTTGGCACTCTTGTCAGGTATGTCGGGATACATGGTAGGTGTTGAAATGGTTATAAATGACCTTATTATTATATTTATGACTATAGGAATAGGCATTGGAATTTTAGGCAGCTTAGTTTCCTTGAAGAAATTCTTAAGTGTTTAAGGAGTGTGTTATGTTTAAAAAATCTATTGTTTTAACTTTGCTAGCAGTAATCTTAATAAATCTTTTTCCTGTAAAGGCTGGTGGCAGTATTGCTGATTTGCGGTATAAGCAGCAAAAAATAGAGCAGGAAATTAAGGAAATGAGAAGACAGGCTGAGGTTCTTAGAGGCGAAAAAAGCAGTATAGAATCGGAAATAAGGATTCTTGATAACGAGCTTAGGGCTTTGACTTTAGAAACTGAAAAACAAGAACTTCAAAAACAAGAACTTAGTATGCAAATAGCAGAGTCGGAACAAAGAATTATTGAACTGACCGAAGAAATAGACAGAAACAATGAAATATTAGAAGAACGTTTAAGAGTAATGTACATGAACGGAACGGCTGGATATGTAGAAGTAATTCTTAATGCAGAAAATCTCATCGATGCATTAACAAGAATGGACATGATCCAATTAATTGTAAAAAGTGATGTAGATTTATTAAAAAGCATAGGTGAGCAAAAAGACCAAGTAGAAGAATTAAAAATTGCCCAGGAAACTAAAAGACATGAATTAACAGCAATAATTAACGAGTTAAATAATAAGCAAAATGAGGTATTAGCAGCATCTAGATCGAAAGAAAATTATATGTTAAGTTTACAAAACAATATTGAAGAAATTCTAAGACAAGAAGCTGCTATGGAAGAACAATCTAAACAAATTGAAAGAGATATTATTGCAGCTCAACGGGCAGTTGAATATGCAGGAGGGGATTTACTTTGGCCTGTACCGGGACAATATAGGATAACATCCCACTTTGGTGGAAGAGTTCATCCTATAACAGGTGCTTGGTCAAACCATGGGGGTACAGATATAGCTGCACCTTATGGGACACCTATCGTTTCATCAAATGACGGAGTTGTAATATATGCAGGATACCACTATTCCTATGGAAATTACATAATTGTTGACCACGGAGGCGGCATATCTACCCTCTATGCCCACTGTTCAAAACTGTTAAAATCTAATGGAGACCCTGTGCTAAAAGGTGATACTATAGCACTGATTGGTTCCACCGGAGAATCAACAGGAAATCACCTCCATTTCGAAGTAAGGTTAAACGGAGTAAGACAACAACCGATGGATTATTTAAAGTAAAGAGCTTTAAATTAAAGCTCTTTTTTCATCCATTATTTTATCTAACTGTTCTGCATTCATAGTTTCGTTATTAAGTAAATATTGTGCAATTTTTTCTACTATTTCTTCATTGTCGCGAATTATGGACAAAGCTCGGTCATAGGCTTCTTTAGCCATTTGTGCAGCTTCTTCTTTTATAGTATCTAAGTAATACTTTATAAACTTTTCATCTATAGATGTATTCTTCGTATTTTTCCCCATACCGTAGCTACAGATAATCTCATGAATAATATTGGTAGATTCTTTAATATCATTGGCAGCTCCTGTAGATATTTCACCTATAAACACTTCTTCTGCAGCCCTTCCTGCTAAAAGTACAACTACTTTATCACAAAGTTCATTTTTTGTGTATAGATACTTATCTTCAGTTGGAAATTTCAAAACATATCCCAAGGATTTATCTCTGGGGATAATGGAGATTTTTTGTACTTTATCAATATCTAAAATTTTCGCTGCAGCGGCGTGACCTGCTTCGTGGTAGGCAACTATCCTTTTTTCTTTTTCTGAAACAGTGGAATTTTTTATTTCCAAGCCTGCTGCAATTTTTTCAATAGCAAACTCGAAATTATCACTGTTAATTTTCTTGGCTCTATCTTTAATAGCTTTAAGTGCTGCTTCATTAGCTATGTTTGCAAGCTGTGCTCCGGAAAAACCGTGGGTTTTAATGGCAATATCTTCAAGTTGAACCTTTTTGTCAAGAGGTTTATTTTTAGTATGGACTTCCAAAATTTTAAGCCTTGAATGGTAATTAGGATTTCCTACATAGATTTTTCTGTCAAACCTTCCCGGTCGTAGCAAGGCTTCGTCTAAAAGGTCTATTCTATTAGTAGCGGCAACTACAATTACATTACTGCTATTGTTAAATCCATCTAATTCAATTAAAAGCTGGTTAAGAGTTTGATCTTTTTCGTTGTTACTTTCAGTATTTCTTTTAGCACCTAAGGCATCAATTTCATCTATGAAAATTATGCTGGGGGCTTCTTTACGAGCCTTATCAAACATTGTTCTTACCCTTTTTGCACCTACACCTACATATTTTTCAACAAATTCAGAGCCGCTGGAATAAATAAATGTAGCTTTTGCTTCTCCTGCTATAGCTTTAGCAATAAGTGTTTTGCCAGTTCCGGGAGGTCCATAAAGTAGTATACCTCTAGGTACTTTAGCATCCATTGATCTGTATTTTTCTTCATTGTTTAAAAAATCGATTATGTCTGTTAAATCTTCCTTTATTTCCTCAAGTCCTGCCACATCATCAAAGCTTATTTGAATTTTTGGTTCTTCGGTTTTCTTTCTATCGAAATATGACATACCTGAAACTGTTTCGTTTGATGTTTCTAAGTCTTGACCACGCTTTTTTTTCACATAATTTAACATTGATTTGGATATAAACATGGTATATAATATAAAGGCTAGTATATAAATTGTTAATAATCTGTAGTTGTGCGGAGTTACCGCAAATAAAAAAAGATATATAATCAAGAAAATCATTAATGGAAAATATTTAATTTTCATTTTACCTCCTCTGTCAAGCATAAGTTTTTGAAACTATATATTAATGATAGCTTTATCTTTTCCATTACAGAAAAAGTTATGACATAATAAGATAAATAATTGTTGACATTTATTGTAATGTTGTATATACTGTTATAGTATTCAAGAAGAAGTAACCGCTTCTCACCTTACGGCGTTTTATGAAACTGTTAGTAGGGTTAAAAATAAATGCAATGTGTATTTTAAGATAGCGGTGATGATGGCTGTCTTTTTTTTATGGGGATTGATACTTTGAAAAAAGATAGTTAGCAATAGAGGAATATTCAAGATACGGAATTATTTAGGAGGTGTAAATTATTAAAGAACTTCAAATCAACGAAGAAATTCGTGAAAAGGAAGTAAGAGTTATTGACTCTGATGGAAACCAACTTGGTATAATGAATACCAAGGAGGCTATAAGGATTGCTGAAAGCAAAAAACTTGATTTAGTGAAGGTGGCACCAAATTCGAAACCGCCTGTTTGTAGAATTATGAATTACGGTAAGTACAAATACGCACAGGCGAAAAAAGAGAAAGAATCAAGAAAGAAACAGAAAGTAATAAGTGTCAAAGAAATCCGGATGACTCCCAATATTGAAGAGCATGATCTCGGTGTTAAAGCAAAAAATGCATCTAAATTCCTGGCAGACGGAGACAGGGTAAAAGTCGTTATTCGCTTTAGAGGAAGAGAGTTGGGACATATGGATGTGGGTAGGGATGTCTTGATGCAATTTGCGGAATTGACTTCAGAACATGCAGAAATTGATAAATATCCAACCGTTGAAGGAAGAAATATGATTATGTTTTTGACACCAAAAAAATAACATAAGGAGGAACTGTTATGCCAAAAATAAAAACTAACAGATCAGCAGCAAAGAGATTTTTTAAAACAGGAAGCGGTCGTATAAAGAGATCTAAAGCAGGAAAAAATCACTTTACGGGAAAGAAATCTCCTAAGAGAATTAGAAACTTGAGAAAAGGCACATTAGTATCTGAAGCTGATGAAAAGAAAATAGGCAAATTAATACCATATTAAAACATAGGAGGAACTATCGATGGCAAGAGTTAAAGGAGCTGTAAACGCTAAGAAAAACCATAGAAAAGTATTGAAACTTGCTAAGGGATATTACGGAGCAAAGAGTAAATTATATAGATCGGCAAATCAAGCAGTTATGAGATCACTTTCATACGCTTATGTAGGAAGAAAATTAAGAAAAAGAGAATTTAGACGTTTATGGATTGCAAGGATTAATGCTGCAGCAAGACAAAACGGTTTATCTTACAGCAAATTTATTAATTTGTTGAAAGTTAACAATATTGAAATAAACAGAAAAATGCTTTCAGAAATGGCAGTTCACGATCCTGCCGGATTCGCAAACCTAGTTGAACAAGTAAAGAATTAATATAATTTAAGAGAAGACTGTACTACAGTTTCAGATTGATGATAAAATTGGTTTTGTCATTTTGAAGGCCTAGCCTGAAGCTCATACCAATAGTCTGAGAATGTAGTGCAGTTTTTTTATAAGTTTTCAAATATAGGAGAACCTATGGATATTATAAGGAGTAAGGATAATAATAAAATTAAATATATAAGAAGTCTTAAAACGAAAAAATTTCGAGATGAAGAAAATGCATTTCTTGTAGAAGGTATAAAGTTCGTCAATGAAGCAATAAAGGAAGGTGCGGCAATAAAGTTTCTGCTAATCAGTGAAAAACTTAAGCAAAGCCAAGTTACAAAACTAATAAATTTAGTAGATGAAAGCATTGTTTTCCTTTGTACAGAACAAGTGTTTGCTAGTGCAGCGGATACAGTAACTTCACAAGGTGTGTTGGCGGTAATAGAAAAGAGGGTCTATAAGGACAATATTCTCAATGAATTAAACTTTATAATTTTTTGTGATCGACTTCAAGACCCGGGTAATTTAGGGACTATTTTGAGAACGGCAGATGCATTCGGTCCTGCAGCCCTAGTGTTAAATAAAGGATGTGTAGATATATTTAATCCTAAAGTAGTTAGAGCTTCGGCAGGTTCTATATTTAGAGTTCCTCTTATTTATGGAGATTTGCAATTTATAAACCTACTTAAGGAAGAGGGATTTTACATAGTATCCACAGTAGTTAATTCTCAATATTCATTTGAAAATATAGAAAATAAAGAAAAAATTTGTTTAGTAATAGGAAATGAAGGTCAGGGTGTTTCCCGGGAAATTATTGATTCTTCTCATAGGGCTATAACTATAGAAATGCCTGGCAGAGCTGAATCTCTTAATGCGTCAGTAGCTGCAGGCATAAGTATATATGAAATAAGAAAAAAATTGTTGTAAAAAAAAATACCATATAGTATAATCTATTAAACTAAATATTAGGCAATGATAAAGATAAGTAAGTATAATACTATGTTTTTCAGAGAAAAACCATCCTAGGCTGGAAGTGGTTTTAAACATATATACTGAAATTCCCTTTGGAGCTTGCAGAATGAACTAAGTAGTTTTGCACGGATAAACCGTTACAGAAATGAGACTTTTAAACTTAACTTTCTTGAGTTTAAAAGTAAAAAAGAGTGGTACCGCGGACATCGCCTCTTAAGAGGAGTTTGCGGTACCCTATTTTTTGAGGATAAGTAAGGCTTCTTATCCTGAGCAAGGCGGAGGGATTTGACTCTATAGAAGGACTGAGATTCTTCACTGTGTCAGAATGATAATTTGGAAATGAAAGGAGCATATATGAAGGAACAATTATTAAAATTAAAATCAGAAGCATTAAACCGACTGAAAGAATGTAATGACAATGATAGTATTGAAAAAGCACGTATTCATTATTTAGGAAAGAAGGGAGAACTTACTTCAATTCTTAGATCTATGGGCTCCCTATCTGCAGAAGAAAGACCTAAAATGGGAAAGATAGCCAATGAAGTAAGGGCTGTAATAGAAGCAGAAATTCAATCTATGAAAGAAGTTGTTCGGAAAAAGGAAACTGCAGAAAGGGTAAAATCAGAAACATTAGATATAACTATGCCTGGCAGAAGCCCTGAAGTAGGAAGACGGCATCCATTGATGATAGTGAAAGAAGAATTAGAAAGTGTATTTATGAGAATGGGATATGATGTTATAAGCGGTCCCGAAATTGAAACGGTGCAAAACAACTTCGATGATTTAAATGCACCTTACGATCATCCATCCAGAGATTGGTCTGACACTTTCTATATTTCCGATGAATTGGTTTTACGTACCCATACTTCACCGGTAGAAATAAGAGTTATGAAAGAGGCAGTAAAGGAAGGGAAACTTCCAATACGCATGGTTTCCACTGGAAGGACTTTCCGTTTCGACGATGTTGATGATACCCATTCACCTATGTTCCATCAAATGGAATGCTTAGTTGTAGACAAGGGGGTTACCATGGCAAACCTTAAAGATTCAATAGACCAGTTTGTTAAAGAACTTTTCGGAAACAGTATGAAAACACGCTTTAGACCTCATAACTTCCCCTTTACTGAACCTAGTGCAGAGGTAGATGTTTCATGCCCTATATGTATGGGTAAGGGATGTCCTTCTTGTAATGGAACAGGCTGGAGTATGGAACTTTTAGGCTGTGGTATGACCCACCCTAACGTTCTTCGTAACTGCGGAATAGATCCTGAAATATATTCTGGCTATGCATTTGGAATGGGAATAGATAGAGTTGCAATGGTTAAGTATGGAATTCCAAACATCAGATTGTTATTTGAAAATGATGTTAGATTCTTAAAACAGTTTTAGGAGGTTTGTATGTTAGTACCTATTAAATGGATAAAAAAATATGTAGATATAAATGTAGATGATAAAACATTGGCGGATAAATTAACCCTTACAGGTTCCCATGTGGATGCTGTAATAGATTATAACAAAGATGTTACTAATGTTGTAACAGGAAAAATTTTAGAAATCAAACAACATCCCAATGCAGACAAATTAGTTATTACTCAAATTGACATAAATGAAAATGAACCGATTCAAATTATAACAGGAGCTAGAAATATTAAGGAAGGGGATATAGTACCTGTATCTTTGGAAGGTGCTGTACTTCCTAATGGATTAAAAATTAAAAAAAGTAATTTCAGAGGTTTGCCATCTTACGGCATGATGGTTTCCTATGAAGAATTAGGTTTTGACGATAAAGTAATTCCAAAAGAAGCAAGAGACGGCATTATTATTCTTCCACAGGACACCCCTCTTGGAAGGGATATAAAGGAAGTTTTGGAACTTACGGGAAGTGCATTAGAAGTAGAAGTTACTTTCAACAGACCGGATTGCCTTAATATAGTTGGAATGGCAAGAGAAACTGCTGCAACTTTAGGAACAGAATTTAAATTTCCCCAAATAGAAATAAAAAATGAAGAAGGAAATATAAAAGATTATTTAAATGCGGTAGAAATAGAAGATGAGGACTTATGCTCACGCTTTTATGTTAGGGTTATTAAAGATATTAAAATCGGTCCATCTCCTCTATGGATGCAAAGAACTTTGATGGATGCTGGAATGAGACCTATTAATAATGTAGTAGATGTTACAAACTATGTAATGCTTGAACTAGGTCAGCCTCTTCATGCTTATGATTTAGATAAATTGGAAGGAAAAAAACTTATAGCAAGAAGAGCTAAAAAAGATGAAAAAATAACAACTATTGATCAAAATGAAAGAAGTTTGGATGAAAATATGCTGGTAATAGCTGATGCTGTTAAGCCTGCTTGTATTGCAGGAGTAATGGGAGGCTATTATTCTGAAATTAGTGAGGATACTAAGATTATGGCCTTGGAAACTGCTAACTTTAATCCAAAGTCCGTAAGAGAAACTTCGAAAAAGTTAGGACTTCGATCAGAGGCCTCTGCCAGAAACGAAAAAGCCATGAGCTATGTAATGTGCGAAATTGCCAGTAACAGAGCTTGTCAGTTAATTGAAATGATAGGTGCCGGCACTGTAGTAGGTGGCTATATTCAAGCAGGTAAAAGTGAGTATGAGGCTCCAGTAGTAACTCTAAGACCTCATAGAGCTAGCTCCCTTTTAGGAGCCGAAATTCCTGTAGCAGAAATGTTAAATTCATTAAATACATTGGAAATTGAATCAGTATATGATGGTGAAAAAATAAGATCTAAAATTCCCTATTTTAGAACAGATATAGAACAAGAAGCTGATTTAATCGAGGAAGTAGGAAGACTTTACGGATTTGAAAATATTGAATCAAAACCCCTTAGAGGAAGTACGAGAGTCGGAAGAAAATCAGAAATGCGAATGTTGGAAGATGAAATCAAATCAATTTTATGGGCAATGGGATTATATGAAATTACTACATATTCATTTATAAGTCCAAAGGCCTACGACAGCATTTGCACACCCAAGGATAGCCCTTTAAGAAATTATGTTAAGATTTTAAATCCTTTAGGGGAAGATTTTAGTTCTATGAGAACTACATTAATTCCTAATATGTTGGAAGTTATTCAAAGAAATTCAAATCGGGGAGTAGGTAGTGCGAAATTATATGAAGTAGGCAGTATTTTTACTCCTAAAGATCAGCCTGTTAAAGAAGAACCTATAGAAAAGCTAAAACTTACAATAGGAATGTATGGGAACTATGATTACTTTGATTTAAAAGGAATTATTGAATCTATGTTACTAAGATTAGGAATAGAAGTAAGCTTGGAAGCTTTAACAGATAATCCAACTTTCCATCCGGGAAGAACTGCAGCCTTGTATGCAGATAATGTAATGCTAGGAGTTTTTGGAGAAGCATCGCCTGAAGTTATGGATAACTACGACCTTGACCACAGGGTATATTTAGCAGAAATAGATGTGGCGGGCATTTTGAATTGCAAGAATACAGATTGGAAATATGAAGCTTTACCTAAATATCCTTCAATAGTAAGGGATATAGCAGTAAAAGTAAAAGATGAAGTTCCTGTTGGTCATATGGCGGAAGCAATTCAGAAAGTAAATCCATACTTAATCGAAAGTGTAACATTATTTGACGTATACAAGGGTGAACATATAGAAGAAGGTTACAAGAGTACTGCATTTTCAGTTACTTACAGAAACAAAGAGCGTACTTTGAAGGAAAAAGAAGTTGAAAAAATTCACCAAAAAGTACTTGAAGTTCTTGAAAAGAAATTTGGCGCAAGCTTAAGGGAGTAGTTATGAATCCAGTTGCTTTTACTATATTTGGAATAGATATTATGTGGTATGGTGTATTAATATCTGGGGCAGTAGTTATAGGAGTTTTAATAGCTTTAAGGGAGGCTAAAAGAACAGCTTTTAAAGAAGATAATCTCTTAGACTTCTTACTATATGCAATTCCCTTAGCTATTGTGGGGGCGAGATTATATTATGTTATTTTTTCCTGGGATTATTACAGTCAAAATCCATCCCAAATAATAAACATAAGAAGTGGCGGTCTTGCTATTCACGGTGCTGTCATTGCAGGTATTATTACAGGAATAGTCTTCTGTAAAAAAAGAAAAATTAATGCCTTAGAATTATTTGACTTAGTTATGCCAAGTCTTATATTAGGTCAAGCAATAGGAAGATGGGGAAACTATGTAAATCAAGAAGCCTATGGAGGTCCTACAGACCTTCCCTGGGGCATAATTATAGATGGACAAAAAGTCCACCCTACCTTTCTCTATGAATCGATTACAAATTTATGTATATTTATTTTCCTAATGTGGTTTAGAAAACATAAAAAAATTACAGATGGCCAAGTTTTAGGCTTATACCTAATACTGTATTCCACCGGTAGATTCTTCATAGAAGGTTTAAGAACAGATAGCCTTATGTTTATGGGATTAAGAGTAGCCCAGCTAATAAGCTTAGCATCTATAATCGCAGGAGCAGCACTGCTAATATACTTAAAAAAGAATAAAAAACTATAATTCCTCGCCAAAGCGAGGTTTTTTTTGACAAAAAATGAGTTCCCCCTCCACTCCTCCCCAGCTAGGATTTCAAATACATATGGTCTATGCCCTGTAAAATAGCCAAAAAATAATAAAATTATAAATTTTAAAAATAATAGTGGCATATTATGCCCACATTGTGGTATAATATGCCCAGTAGGTGGTAGAAAATGTTTACTGGCGAATATATTCATTCATTTGATGATAAGGGAAGGGTAATAATACCTTCAAAATTTAGAAGTGAATTAGGTGAAACATTTTATATCGGAAAAGGGCTGGATAAATGCTTGTTCGTTTATCCTATTGAAACATGGACAGAATTCGTTGGTAAGCTTAGGAATCTGTCTATTTTTAATAAAGAGGAGAGATTTTTCTTAAGAAGGTTTGTTTCCGGGTTTTCTGAATGTTCATTTGATAAACAGGGAAGAATACTAATACCACCATCGCTTAGGAGCTTTAGCGAATTAAATACGGATGCTGCTATTATAGGGGTTATAGACAGAATTGAAATTTGGAACAAAGACAGTTGGGATGATTACTCCAACAGTGACGAGTTTGATTTTGACAGCATCTCAGAAAAAATGTCGGAATTGGGGATTGGTTTATAAGGAGGAGTCATGTTTATTCACAAATCAGTTTTATTAGACGAATCGATTGAAGGACTAAATATTAAAGAGGACGGAATTTATGTTGACGGTACTTTAGGTGGGGGAGGACATACTGAAGAAATACTAAAACGAGCCCTAAAGGGTAAGGTTATAGGTATTGACCAAGATGAATATGCAATTAAAAAAGCAGAAGAAAAACTAAAAGATTACAGCAATTTTATATCTGTGAGAAATAACTTTAGCAATATTGAAGAAATATTAGATGAACTGAAAATTGAAAAAATTGACGGTATAATATTTGACCTGGGAGTTTCATCATTTCAGCTTGATATTCCAGAGAGGGGGTTTTCATATAACCATGATATGCCTCTTGACATGAGAATGGACAAGAGCCAAATAACTACTGCCAGGCATATAGTAAATGGATATGAAGAAAATGAATTGTCCCGTATTCTTTGGGATTACGGAGAAGAAAGGTGGGCAGCAAGGATAGCAAAATTTATAGTAAAAGAACGAGAACATGAATTTATAGAAACTACAGGGCAATTAGTAACAATTATTAAAAAAGCAATACCCAAGCAAGTTAGACAGGAAGGTTCCCATCCTGCCAAAAAAACATTTCAGGCTATAAGAATAGAAGTAAACAAAGAATTAGACATACTTGAAAATACTATCAAGTCATCCGTTGACCGGTTAAATAGCGGAGGAAGAATATGTGTTATTACATTTCATTCTTTGGAAGATAGAATTATTAAGAATAGCTTTGTAGAATTAAATAAGGATTGTATTTGTCCGCCGGAATTCCCAATATGTAAGTGTGACCACAGAAGAAAGCTAAAAATAATAAATCGAAAACCAATAGTACCATCCAAAGAGGAGTTAGCCGAAAACAATAGAGCACGTAGTGCAAAACTTAGAATAGGTGAGAGGGTGTAAGTGATGTCAGCTTTAAGAAAAGAAGCTATAGAATATAATTATAAAGAAGAAAATTATTCTCCAAAAAAACGAATAAAAGGCAAAAAGAAAAATAACTATTTTATAGAGAGTTTTAAAAATACAGCTATGATTGGAATAACTTTTATACTGGGAATTTTAATAGTTTATAATTATGCCGTAATAACTGACAAGCAAATGGAGCTTAATAATCTTACCCTTGAAATATCAAATTTAAATGACGAAATTGATAGACATAACATAGCTTTGGAGAGTATAAAAAACACTAACAGCATAGAGGAAATGGCAAAAGTTTACTTAGGAATGAACTATCCTACGAGAAAACAAACTGTATTTATAGATTTTACATATGGCTCAGACATAATTGAAGATGAAAGCAATATAGTAGCAAAGGATGAAAATATACTAGTAGGGCTAATCGACAAGGTAGTAAGTTTCATTCGATAGGGGGTCATATATGAAAAAGCGTTCAAAAATTACTACAAACCTTCAGAACAAAAAAAGGATGTTGTTTTTTTTAGCATGCTTTTTTTTGGTTACAATTGCTTTAGTTGTAAGATTAGGCTATATACAACTTATAAAAGGTGAAGAATACAGAAAACAGGCAATGGAAAATTGGTCTAGAGATATTACAATAAATGCTAAAAGGGGAACCATTTACGATGCTAAAGGTAAAAGGTTGGCTGTTAGTATAAACTCTAACAGTGTTACATGTTTTCCTGCAGACGTTAAAAAAAGTGTTAATCCGGCTGTTGATAGTAATGATGAGGAAGAGGGAGGATTTTTAGCATTAGTATTAAAAAAGCTGAATAAAACAATGTTTACTGATGAAACAGCTGCAGAATCAATTCCTGTTAATACCAAGACACCGGAAGAAATTGCTGAGATTTTGGCAGAAATTTTAGAGATGGACTATGAAGAAGTTTTAACTAAAATAACTTCGAATACTAATTACATCGTTCTTAAAAGATGGGTTTCTGACGAACAGGCTCAGAGAATAAGAGAAGCTGAATTAAGTGGAATTAATATTATAGAAGACAATAAGCGGGTTTATCCTTATGGGAACTTTTTACCATATGTTCTTGGGTTTACAAATGTTGATCAAGATGGATTGTATGGAGTGGAAGCTACATTTAACGACTATTTAACAGGAGTTCCCGGAAGAACAGTAGTAAACACTGATGCATACGGAAGGGAACTTCCCTTTGGATATAATGAATACTACGAATCTAAGGATGGTCTAGGTGTAGTTCTTACAATTGATGAAGTAATACAGCATTATGCAGAAACTGCAGCGCAAAAAGTTTTAACAGATTTTAATGGAAAAAGAGCTACCATTATAGTTATGGAACCAAGTACGGGAGATGTATTGGCAATGGCTTCAAAGCCTGATTATGACCCAAATGAACCTAGGGTTCCCGTAGATGAGAATATCAAGGAAGAGTGGTCAAGTCTTTCAGATGAAGAATTGAGAAATGCCTGGTATGATATGTGGAGAAATCCTACGGTTAATGATATTTATGAGCCAGGTTCTACCTTTAAATTAGTCACCGTAGCAGCAGCCTTAGAAGAAAATACGGCTACTATGGATTCTACATATTTTTGCGATGGATTCGTAAGACAAATACCAAACGAAAATATAAAATGTTGGAGATACTATAGACCTCATGGAGAACAAACTTTGTCAGAAGCACTGCAACATTCTTGTAATGATGCTTTAGCGCAGATAGGCTTAGATATAGGTAAGGATTTGTTTTACAAGTATTTAAGAGCCTTTGGTTTTGAAGAACAGTCCGGAATTATGTTAAATGGCGAAGCGCTAGGTCTTGTTAAAAAACCGCAAAATATGAAGGATGTTGATTTGGTTACTCAAGCTTTCGGTCAAGGTATTGCCATAACTCCAATTCAATTAACGGGAGCTGTAGCAGCAATTGCAAATGGTGGAAATTTAATGGAGCCAAGAATTGTAAAACAACTTATAGATGAAGATGGCAATATAATTAAAAATTTTGATACGACAGTGAGAAGAAAAGTAATTTCAGAGGAAACTTCTAAGCTAATGCTTCAATTAATGAAGGATTCAGCAGAAGCAGGAACTAAGCAAGCTTATAGACCGGGATATCGTATAGGAGGAAAGTCGGGAACTGCACAAAAAGTAATCGATGGTAGGTACGCTGATGGAAAATTCATTTCATCCTTTATAGGAGTAGCTCCTGTAGACGATCCCAAAGCCGTAGTATTGGTTATGGTTGATGAACCAGATAGAAGTATAGGATATTACGGAAGTATAGTTGCAGGGCCTGTTGCTGCAGATCTTTTAGAAAATATTTTAAAGTATTATGATATTGAACCTGTATATACTGAGGAAGAGTTAAACCATGTGGAACAACAAATGGTAACAGTTCCGCCATTGTTAGGATTGACAATTGCCGAGGCTACGGATTTGTTAATTAAAGTCGGATTGGAAAGCAACATAACTATTGAGGTAGATGAAGATAAAATAGTTAGATCCCAGTTCCCTAAAGCGGGAGAAGAAGTTTTAAGAAAATCAATGGTAACGCTGATTCTAAACTAATCCTAAGAATATTTGACATAAAAAATGGAGTTATGGTATTAAAAATATTTAAGAAAAATAATAAAAATATATAGCGAACATTTGCAGGACACGACTTATAATTCTTAGCGAATGCAGGATAAAAATCCGTTAAGCAGCTTGCACTGTTTGAGCGATAG
>JAAYRW010000130.1 GCA_012518555.1 Tissierellia bacterium | reverse complement strand
ATAGAAGGAGTAAATGAACGTGAGAAATTCCGTTTAAGATTATATGACAATGATACATCCTTCATTCGACTTGAAAAGAAAAGTAAAAAGAATGGCATATGCTATAAGGAAAGTGCAGTTATAAGAGCGGAAGAAGATTCTATGATAAAGATAAAATCAATGACTAAAAAGAACTTAGTCAAAGCAAAGACAGTTTCAAGAAATGGTATTGAACTAACTGTTGAAGTTAGACTTTTAGATATGTCAGCAAAACTCCTAAATGAATTACTTACTATAAATGGGGTAAACAACGCTTGCCTCGTAAGTTACAATGGTGAATATACAGCCTAAATATTCTTAATGGGGTGAAAACATGATAGAAAGTAAAAAGATAAATATATTAATTGCAATAAGCCTTGTTTTTGCCTTGGTAGTAAGTATTTTATTTGTAGTAGTTGCAAATACACAAGAAGCAAATATTATAAATACTGGTAAGGCAGAATATACAAGTAAAATCTTCGGAAGTGATATTATCTCTGTCGAGATTATTGCAGATGAAGATCAATGGCAAGAGATGTTAGACAATGCAATAAACGTAAGCGTCAAACCTAACACACCTTTAAAACCACCCGGCGTTATGAAATAATATCTCCAAAAGGAGGTAAATATAATTGCGAAAATCGAGAGAGTGGTGGAAGGCTCATTATGATAACTATCTATTAAGCAAGCTTTCAATAGCGAAATACAGTAACAAGAGTAATATAAATAAGAGTACATTTTATGGATGGATTAAAAAATTTAGGGAAGGAAATGTTAGGGAAAACACTATAGAAGAAACTAATTCATCAGAAGTTCAATGGGCATCCATCGAGCCAATTATTGAGGATGTTAATAAAATATCTAAAGAATACTCTGCACTTAAAATAATAATAGGCAAAGCCATAATAGAAATTACATCCGACTTTAACCCTAAACTTCTTGATGCCGTTACAAAGGTGCTAATAAAAAATGCTTAATAGTGAAACTATAGATACGGTCTATTTAGCTCAAGGTGTAACGGATCTAAGGAAATCAATAAATGGCTTAGCCCTTATAGTACAAGAAACCTTTAAACTTGACCCTTTTTCAAAACAACTATTTGTTTTTTGCAACAGAAAAAAGGATAAAATCAAAATTCTTAAATGGGATAATGATGGATTTTGGCTTTACTATAAAAGATTGGAAAATAGTAAATTTAACTGGCCGGATGGTAACAATAAAAAAACCATAGCAGTATCGGATAGAGAATTCAGGTGGCTACTTGATGGACTTAATATAGTTCAAGAGGCTGCCCATAAAAAAGTTACCCAAAGAATTATAGTATGAAAATATTTAAAAAAACTTTAAAAAATCAATAAAATTAATAATTTGGGGCTTTTTTTGCGTCCACAAAAATGTTATAATAGAAGTATGAAAAACATAGAGAATTCAAAGGTTACACAACTTAATAAGGATGAAAGCTTCATAGAAGAACTTCAAAATAAATATATAAAACTACAGCAAGAAAATGAGGAGCTTGCTGCAAAAGTTGCATGGTATGAAGAACAAATCCGTAAGGGGATAAATCAAAAATATGGTTCTTCCAGTGAGAAAACACCCGGCGAGCAACTATCAATTTTTAATGAGGCAGAAAAAAACCAAAGACCGGATCAGAAGGAACCTGAGATAGAGGAAATCACCTATAAAAGAAAAAAATCCCGAGGTCTTAATAAAAATAAATGGGATGACCTACCTGTAGAAGTTATAGAATATGATTTACCCGAATCAGAAAAGTCTTGTCCTAACTGCAGTAACTCACTACATATTATGAACAAAGAAATACGGAAGGAACTTAAAGTTATACCGGCTAAAGTTACTGTAGTTCATCATGAGCAAAATATATATGCATGTAGACATTGTGAAAAAAATGAAGTGACTACACCAATCATAAAAGCTAGGATGCCGAAACCTATTATACCGGGTAGCTTTGTATCACCCTCACTACTTGCCTATATTACAAATCGTAAATACAATGAGGCTATACCACTTTATAGGCAAGAGCAACAATTTGTAAACTTTGGTATTGATATTTCAAGGCAAAACCTTTCTAACTGGATTATTAAAGGTTCAAAATGGCTTGATGTAATCTATGATAGTTTACATAGCCGTATGCTTTTGGAAAAGTTTCTCCATGCTGATGAAACTACACTTCAAGTTTTGGATGAGAAGGGTAAGTCTCCGGGAAGCAAATCCTATATGTGGCTATATGCCACAGGGAAATATGCTCTTCCTATTTTTCTATATGATTACCAACCTTCTCGTTCCAGTAGACACCCTAAAAACTTTCTGAAAAACTTTAAGGGTTACCTTCAGACCGATGGTTACCCCGGATATAATGATATTGCAGATGTTACTATAATGGGCTGCTTCGCTCATGCACGGCGGGGATTTACTGATGCATTAAAAGCTCTGCCTAAAGACGCACAAATATCTAAAACTATAGCTGAAGAAGGACGTAGCTATTGCAACGAACTTTTTCATATAGAAAAGAATCTCTCAGGCTTGCCGCCTGAAGAGCGATATAAAGAACGCCTTGAACATAGCAAACCGGTTCTTGAGGCTTTTTTGTCATGGCTTAATGAGTATAAGGACAAAGTGCTACCTAAAAGCAATTTAGGTAAGGCTATTAAGTATTGTCTAAATCAATGGCATAGGCTTGAAACCTTCCTAAAAGACGGTGAAATAGAGCTTAGTAATAACCGAGCTGAAAGAGCTATTAAACCTTTTGTAATCGGTAGGAAAAACTGGCTCTTTAGCAAATCTCCTCATGGGGCCACTGCCAGTGCAATAATATATAGTATTGTAGAAACAGCTAAGGCAAATGGGCTAAACCCCTATTACTATCTTGAATATTTATTTGAAAGATTACCCAATATCGATATAAAGGATGAAGAACAAGTAGCTGAGCTATTACCTTGGTCTGAAAGCCTACCTGTTCATATTAAAGTCTCTAACAAAAGTTAATCATATATATTAGCTTTTGTTAAGGTGTGGCGAATTTGACGCTTACTTTTAAATGACTTTAATATCTCATCATATTCTATTTCTGTGACTGGAGGGAATTGTGCTCGAAACTCATATTTCCTATTACCATCAAAGAAAATTGTGTTTTTTAACAATGTTTCTGAACTTTCTATTTTGCTATTTATTGTATATGAATAAACTAATAAATTCCCAATTTGATCCACTTCCAAAGTCTGCACTAATATGTTTAAAGCTTCTGTTGCTTCCAATTTCCTCTTTATTTCTGAATCAATCCATTTTTCCAATTCTTCTTTATTGCAACTATCCGAGTAAAATTCAACTGTTTTTCCTGTTGATTCTTCTTGTATGTAATTGTGTTCAACCTTGTTCCAGGAAGCTGGATAATTAATTGTCCAGCCGTCTACTGATTCATAAACTTTCGAATTATTCTCTAGACTTGTTTTTAATTTTTTCTCGATATTTAGTTTGGTTCCACAATTTGTTATACTTATCAATACTAATATAACAAAAATCAAAACAAGTATTTTGATTTGCATTGACACCTTACTCATAATTAAAAACCTAATTGTTCATTGATAAGAATTATTTTAATTCTACCTATTGGATATGATTTTTCTGTTATCGTCCATATGTTGCATAATCTTTTTTCACTTTTACAATCAATACATTCTCCTGTTATTTGACAAGGTGTTTTAAATTCTGCATGTCTTTTTGCATTCAATGGTGCTGCGATAGTTTTGATTCTATTTATTGCCTCATCAATATTCTCTATAATTTTGTTAACTCCAATGAAAATAACTACTTTTTTAGGGCCGAATGCAATTCCTGCAACACGATTGCCGATCATATCCAAATTAACAAGCTGTCCTTTAATAGTAACAGCATTTGTTCCCGTCAAAAACATATCTCATGATAATGCTCTCTTGCGGTTATGAATTTGTTCTCTCCAGGACAGATGTTCACCGAAAGTTTCAATCAATTCAACACCATGTGTTTCTTTTAGTCTTGGTATAATTCCTGTTGAGTGTAATGTCAGTGAATCACCCAATGACACTGTGTTTGGATTAACGTTATTAAATATTTCCTTCCAAAACAATTTTTCTGCTTCAAGGTGATTACTTGCAAACCAAACTTCAAACCCATTTGATTCAAGGGAACTAATTGTTTTTGTTATTTTAATATCATTTGGTGCATAGTTATTATTCATATTATATCTCTCCCTTTTTCTGCAATGCTATTTACACAATGCGTAAAAATTACGCAGTAATTTTTATGCCTCTGGCCACTGGCCTCTTGCCCCTTGCTTTTGGAGTATTCCTTTTGGGTCTTTTTTGAAACCACGGATTTTCATGGATTATTTCAAAAAACCCAAGAGAAATACCCTAGCTCCAGTAGCCCGTAGCACGAAGCTCGTGGCTAAAAATTGCTTCACATTAT
>JAAYRW010000129.1 GCA_012518555.1 Tissierellia bacterium | reverse complement strand
TATTTTCGAGAAAGAAGGAATTGAATCTGAAGTAATCCATGTAAGAGATGGCAGATGTAATGTAATCGGTAAAATTAAAGGTGTTGGTAAAGGAAAAACATTGTTATTAACCGGCCATACTGATACAGTACCCCCTTATGATATGGAAGATCCTTTTGAAGTTAAAGAAAGGGATGGAAAATTATTTGGTCGCGGTGTAGTTGATATGAAGGGTCCTTTGGCCTGTATGATATACGCTATGATTGGCATAAAGAGGGCAAACGTTAAACTTGAAGGAGATATAATTTTTGCAGGAGTAATTGATGAAGAAGAAAAAAGTTTAGGTACTATTGATCTTCTTGAAAGAAAAATAAAAGCAGATGCTGCTATTGTAGGAGAGCCTTCTAATCTAGATATTTGTGTTGCCCATAGAGGTTTAGAGTGGTTTGAATTAAGTTTTCATGGCAAGACAGTCCATGGCGGTAAACAAAAAGAAGGAATAAATGCTATTTTGAAAGCTTCTAATTTTATACAAAGGGTGGAAGAGAAACTTATTCCAAAAATTGAAAAAGAAACCCATCCTCTTATAGGCACTTCTTCTATGAATTATGGAAAAATTGACGGTGGAACTCAACCTAGTACTGTTGCTGGAGATTGTAGTTTACAAATCGATAGGAGATGGGTTCCGGGAATAAAGTACAGTGATGTAATAAAAGAGTATGAAGATATTATTGCTGAGTTAGCAAAAGAAGATAAAGAATTCAAATGTACATTAAAGGTGATGGATTCAAGTCTTATGAAGGATGGATATGTTCACGAAGCTATGGAAATAGATTTAGATCATCCAATTATAGAAAATGTTATAGATAAAACACAAAGAGTTTATGGTAAGAAGCCGGAGCTTACTTACTTTACTGCATGGTCTGACGGAGGACTGTTAAGTAGTTACGGTGAAATTCCTACAATTGTGTTTGCACCTGGTGATTTGGAAACGGCACATTCAAAAGATGAGCAAATCGAAATAAATCAAATATTACCTGCAACTTTAATATATGCTTTAATTGCAATTGATTTTTGTAATTAAAAAAGTTGCAGTAATTAATAAAAAAGGAGGATTTTATGGTTAAACAAAAAGGTAAAAAGAAGAGACAATTTCCACATGTTTATGTTGTCCTGTTATCTCTAGTTTTCATATGTGCATTATTATCTTATATTGTACCAGCCGGAGAGTATGCAAGAATTGAAGCTGCAGACGGTAGAATGATTGTTGATCCTGACACTTTTCATAATGTCGAAAGGACAGCTATAAACTTATTTGGTGTACTTAAAGCTGTACCGAAGGGTATGGTTGAGATTGCAGATATCATATTTTTCATATTTATAGTTGGAGGGTCTTTCGCAGTAGTTCAGGATACTGGTGCTATAGAGTCGGGTATAGGTAGAATAACTAAGAGCATGGCTGGTAAAGAAAAACTTCTGATACCAGTACTAATGATTATTTTTTCCATTGCAGGTGCTATTTTTGGTATGGCAGAAGAAACATTGCCCTTTATACCCATTATGGTGGCATTAGCTCTCGCTATGGGATTTGATTCCATTACTGGTACAGGTATGATTTTAGCAGGAGCCGGTGCAGGTTTTTCAGCAGCATTTATGAATCCATTTACTGTTGGAGTTGCTCAAGGAATTGCTGGCCTTCCACTATTTTCGGCAATGGGTTTTCGATTAGTAATGTTTTCGGTGATGACAACTGCCACAATTATTTATGTATATAGATATGCAGGCAGAGTAAAGGCAAATCCGCAACTTAGTAGCATGTATGAATTTGATAAAAAGCGCGATGATACACTTGATTTAGACTAAATCAGAGAAGTTACCAATAGTGATAGAATGGTTTTGCTTACTGTAGGTGTTACAATAATATTGCTTGTAGTGGGTGTAATGGCCTGGGGTTGGTACATACTTGAAATGTCCGGTTTATTCTTAGGAATGGCTATAGTAGTTTCTATATTTGGCAAATTAGGATTCAATGGATTTGCTGAATCCTTAACAAATGGTATGGCAGGTATGGCCGGGGGAGCATTAATAGTAGGTTTTGCCAGAGCTATATTAGTTGTACTTACGGAAGGAAGCATTATGGATACTATATTATATGGAGCTGCAAATATGGTTTCTGCACTACCTTCTTCTCTTACGGTTCTAGGAATGTATATTTTCCAATGTTTATTAAATGTAATTATTCCATCAGGTAGTGGGCAGGCAGCTGCTTCCATGCCTATAATGGCTCCATTAGCCGATTTAACGGGAATAACTAGGCAGACTGCCGTTTTAGCTTATCAACTTGGAGATGGAATTTCAAATATACTTACTCCTACCTCAGGATATTTTATGGCAGGTTTAGCCTTAGCAAAAATACCCTGGGATAAATGGGCTAAATGGTTTGTAAAATTAGCGGCCATTCAGTATGCTATAGGAGCGGTATTTATATTAATTGCCCATGTAATGCAACTTGGACCATTCTAAATAGTGAATATATAATTTTTTCCTAACTAGAAGACAAACTGGCGTTCTCATAAAGGCCAGTTTGTCTTTTTTTTTAAAGAGCATTGACCGAGACAGTATGAAATTGTATAATGTATATGCTTAAATCAAGGCAGCTATATACAGCTATAGGAAGAATAAGTGTAAATATGACATAAAGAACTACATTTCTAATCTTGAAATAATTAAAAAATTAAAAAGGAGAGTCATAGTATGGAGAATCGAAAATTAGTAATGATTCCAGGACCTACACCTACAGTCAGATCGATAAACGATCAAATGGGAAGAGAGACAGTTGCTTTTGGAGACCCTGAGTTTGTAAATGATTTCAGTGAATTAATCGTTGATTTAAAAGAAATGTGGGGAGTTAATGGTGAATGTTTCGTTGTAGCCGGTAGCGGTACAATGGCAATGGAAATGGCAATTGCCAATGTTACCAAAAGGGACGATAATGTGTTAATAGTTTCAAACGGATTTTTCGGAGATAGATTTATTGATATATGTACAAGAAAAGGACTTAATATAGATGTATTATCTGCAGAGTGGGGAGATATCGTTTCTGTTGAAGATATTGAAAATAAATTAAAAGAAAAAGATTATGCGGCAATTACTGTAACTCATGTAGATACGTCAACGGGAGCCCGCGCTCCTATTGAAGAAATAGGTAAAGTTATAAGGAAATTTCCTAATACAGTATATATTGTTGATGGGGTTGCTGCTACGGCAGGAGAAAGAGAGTATGTAGATAAGATGGGTATAGATATATTATTTACCGGTTCTCAAAAAGCTTTTGGCGTTGCACCGGGACTTGCCATATTGTGGGCAGGTCAAAAGGCATTAAACAGAAGGAAATCTTTAGGAACTATTCCCGAATACTACATAGACTTTGAAAAGTGGATACCTATAATGAATGACCCAACAAAGTATTATGCTACTCCGGCAGTTAATATGATTTGGGCTCTTAAAGAATCTGTAAGGCTAATTAAGGAAGAAGGAATAGAAGAAAGATACGAAAGACACACTAGAGTATCCCATGCTTTTAATGCTTCTTTAGAAGCATTAGGGTTTGAAATTTTAACTAAGAAGGAATATAGATGTTCAACTCTTTCAACTGTTTTATATCCTGAAGGAATAGAAGATGGGGAATTCAGAAGAATTTTAGCAGAAGAAGGAGTTATGGTAGCAGGAGGATTAGGCGACTATGCAGGTAAAATGTTCAGAATAGGACATATGGGCAATATTGACGACCACACTATTTACTCCACCATGGCGACTATTGAAAGAACACTGATTAAACTAGGCTACAAGTACGAAGTGGGAATTGGCCTTAAAACTTTGTTGGAAAAAATGTAACAACTACTATTAAAAGCAAATAAAAAAGGTAGCACGGCATGCTGCCTTTATTCTATTTCCTTTATTCTATTTATAGACATTTCTGCAATACCATTCGAAATTTGCGTAAACAATATTCATATGCTCCTCTATTTCTTTGCGTAATTGTTTTTCATTTCTTTCTACAATATAATTTAAAATTTTCTTGTGTTGAATAAATGATTTGTTATGTACAGCTAATGGCCTTTTACTT
>JAAYRW010000128.1 GCA_012518555.1 Tissierellia bacterium | reverse complement strand
TGGCCTCATGAAACGGAAGATTTGAAATATTTCTATCCTACTGATGTATTAGTAACCGGTTATGATATTATATTTTTCTGGGTTATTAGAATGGTATTTTCCGCTTTAGAAGTTACTGACCAAGTACCATTTAAGCACGTATTTATACATGGATTAGTAAGAGATGCCGAAGGGAAAAAAATGAGTAAATCCTTAGGTAATGGTATTGATCCTTTAGACCTAATAGAAAACTATGGCGCAGATGCCCTACGTTTCATGCTTATGACGGGCATATCTCCTGGTAATGATACTCGATTTAATTATGAGAGATTGGAATCTAGCCGTAATTTTGCAAATAAATTATGGAATGCTTCAAGATTTGTTTTAATGAATATTGATGGAGATTTAATAGATGAAGAAGCAGCTAAGAAAAATTACAAAGCAGAAGATAAATGGATTATCAGTAGAGCGAATAAAGCAGCTAAAGATACTACAGAATATTTAGAAAAATTTGAGCTTGGAATGGCAGCCCAGAGGGTATATGATTTTATATGGAATGAGTATTGTGATTGGTATATAGAAATTGTAAAACCGAGACTTTACGAGGAAGACGGTATAAGTAAGGATACTGCAAGGTTCACTTTAATAAAGGTTTTAAAGGATATGCTTAAATTATTACATCCTTTCATGCCCTTCATTACTGAGGAAATATGGTCATATTTGCCGGAAACATCTACTAGATTAATAAGAGCTCAGTGGCCTGAATATAGGGAAGAAGAAAATTATGAAGAAGCAGAAACAAACTTAGAATTTATTATGGAAGCAGTACGAAGTATTCGTAATGTTAGAGCTGAAATGAACGTTGCTCCTTCAAGGAAGGCAAGGGCAATATTCGTTCCTTCTAAATCAGAAGCCAAATCATTTATTGAAAAGGGAGAACAATATTTTGCTACACTGGCAAATATTAGTGAAATTAAAATTGTAAATGATAAACTAGATATTGGTGAAGATACGGCATCCTCAGTAATTGACGGAACGGAAATTTATTTACCTTTGGCAGATTTAATCGATTACGAAAAAGAAATAGAAAGATTAGAAAAGGAAAAAGCTAAACTTGAAGGAGAGCTGAAAAGAGTTAAGGGCAAGTTAAGCAATGAAAAGTTTGTAAGTAAGGCACCTGAAAAGATAGTTAATGAAGAAAGAGAAAAACTACAAAAATATCAATCCATGATGGAAAAAGTAGTTGAAAGATTGGAGCAAATGAAAGGAAAATAATATAAATATTCACTGGCGCTTTCGGTCACGAATAATTTTAAAGCTCATGATCGCTAATAATCCGTTAAACAGCTTGCATAGTTTGTACAAAGCCAGTTTGCAAGCTGTAGGATTTTTAGCTTTCATTTGCTAAGAATTATAGTCGTGTCCTGCAAACGTTAGCTAGAAATTTTTATTGTTTTTCTTAGCAATTTATAAAATAAAATTGAGGGGGAAAGTATGAACTACCAAGAGTTATTAGATAAGGCAAGAGAAAAAATGGCACCAAAATGCAGAGTTTGCAAGGAGTGTAACGGAATTGTATGTAAGGGTGAAATCCCTGGTACTGGTGGAAAAGGTAATGGCAATGCCTTTAAAGTTTGCATTGATTTTTTGGCATCTGTTAAGATTAATTTGGATACTATATACAAAGATGAGGGTCAGGATACTTCCGTTTCATTGTTTGGAAAAGAATTTAAATATCCATTTTTTGCAGCTCCAATTGGAGGCATGGATTTTAATTACAACGGTGCAATAACGGAAGCAGAGTATGCCCAAGCAATAGTTAAAGGTACAAATAAAGCGGGAAATGCCGCATTTACTGGTGACGGAGCTCAGGACTATGTATTTTTAGACACATTACCTGCCATTAAGGAGGTAAATGGACTTGCTGTTCCTACAATTAAACCTTGGGAAAACGATAAAGCTATCGAAAAAATTAGAATGATTGAAAAAGTAAATGCTATGGCTTTTGCTATGGATATTGATTCTGCAGGACTTATAAATTTAGCCCTAGCAGGGAAACCTGTATCTTCTAAAAGTATTGAGGAACTAAGGGAATTAAGCCAAGCAACAAAAATTCCTTTCATTGTTAAGGGTGTAATGACAGCCAAAGGAGCTAAAAAGGCAGTGGAAGCAGGAGCTTACGGAATTGTAGTATCCTCCCACGGTGGAAGGGTTTTAGCTGATGCACCAGCAACTTGTGCAATACTTCCTGAAATTAAAGAAACTGTTGGGGATAAAATAAAGATTTTCGTAGACGGCGGAATTCGCTCAGGAGCAGATGTGTTTAAAGCAATTGCCTTAGGGGCAGATGCAGTACTAATAGGCAGACCTTATGTAATTGCAGCTTTTGGGGGCGGTGCAGAAGGAGTAGAACTTTACACTGAAAAGATAGGATCTGAGTTACGAGAAACAATGATTATGACTGGATGTAAAGAAATAAGTG
>JAAYRW010000127.1 GCA_012518555.1 Tissierellia bacterium | reverse complement strand
GATATGCACGTATTAGTTATATTAACAGATATCACTAACTATGCGGAAGCTTTACGTGAAGTATCGGCTGCACGTAAGGAAGTTCCTGGGAGACGTGGATATCCAGGTTACTTGTATACGGACTTAGCTACACTTTATGAAAGAGCAGGAAGAAAGAGAGATCACCAGGGATCTATAACAATGATACCTATTCTAACTATGCCTGAAGATGATAAAACTCATCCAATTCCTGACCTTACAGGTTATATTACGGAAGGACAGATTATTCTTTCTCGTGAATTATATAGAAAGAATATAAAACCTCCAATAGATGTATTGCCTTCCCTCTCTCGTTTGAAAGACAAGGGTATAGGAGAAGGAAAAACAAGAGAAGATCATTCTGACGTATTAAACCAGTTGTTTGCAGCCTATGCAAGAGGTAAGGAAGCCAAAGAACTTATGGCCATACTTGGAGAAGCAGCACTTTCCGATGCAGATAAATTCTTCGCTAAATTTGCAGATGAATTTGAAAGGGAGTATGTATCCCAAGGCTATGAAACAAACAGATCTATAGAAGAAACTTTGGAAATAGGATGGAAATTACTGACGATCCTTCCTAAGGGTGAGCTAAAACGTATAAGGGACGAATATCTTGAAAAATATTATCCAGAAAATGAATAGAGAGAGGTGGTACTATGGCAAGATTAAATGTTAATCCTACCAGAATGGTATTAACTTCTCTGAAGAATCGTTTAAGAGTGGCAGTTAAAGGTCACAAAATGCTTAAAGATAAGCGTGACGAATTAATGAAACGATTTTTAGAGCTGGCCAGAGTTAATAAAGCTTTGCGAGAAGAAGTTGAAGAGCAAATCGGTACAGCTTATTCAAACTTTGTAATTGCCAGTGCCGTAATGTCTTCAGAAGTTTTAGAAGAAGCTTTAATGTATCCTAAACAAGGAGTATCTATTGAAGTAGGTAAGAAAAATGTAATGAGTGTAAATGTTCCTGTATTTGATTTTAAAACTACTACAGATGATACTGCAAATATTTACCCATACGGTTTTGCCAATACTTCAGCAGAACTTGATAGTGCAATTGAAAATTTGTCGAATATTTTTCCCCAGCTTTTAAAATTGGCTGCAGTTGAAAAAGAAGTTCAACTCCTTGCAGCAGAAATCGAAAAAACCAGAAGAAGAGTAAATGCATTAGAATATATTATGATTCCAAGATTTGAGGAAACTATAAAGTATATTCAAATGAAACTTGATGAAAATGAAAGAGGAAATCAAGTAAGACTTATGAAAGTTAAGGATATGATGCTTGAAGAAGCTATTGAAGAAAAACAAGAACTTACCAAGGCTGCTATTGAAGAATATCGTTCGAAATAATATAGGAATGAGGATATACCTTCGAAAGAGTTAATTTTCGAGGATGCTTTTGAAGTAATTTTCAAATTAAAAAAGTACTGTGAAAAACAGTACTTTTTTCTTGACAACTATAAGTCTTAGGTATATACTTTGAATATCAAAATAATAGATTATTAAAACATTGGAGATGTTATGATGTTAAATGAATTAAAGATTGGAGATATAAGGGCAAAACTTCCTATTGTACAAGGTGGTATGGGTATTGGAGTATCCTTATCGAATTTAGCAGCAGCTGTTGCAAATGAAGGGGGAATTGGAACTATTTCCGGTGTTCAAATAGGTTTTAGAGAACCGGATTTTTTAATTGACCCTGTAAGGGCAAATCTAAGAGCAATAGCTAAAGAAATTAAAAAAGCAAGAGAAAAAACAAAGGGAATAATTGCCATGAATTTCATGGCGGTAATGAATAACTATGAATTATACGTAAAAAAGGCAGTAGAAGAAAAGATAGATTTAATCGTTTCAGGGGCAGGCTTACCTTTAGCTCTACCTAAACTGGTTAAGGGAAGCAATACTAAAATAGTTCCTATAGTTTCCTCAGCAAAGGCTGCTAGAATAATTATAAGATCTTATCTTAAATCCGATAGACTGCCAGATGCTCTAGTTGTAGAAGGTCCTTTGGCAGGAGGCCATTTAGGTTTTAAAATGGATGAACTGCTTTCAAATAAAAGTATGGCATTAAAAGATATTGTTAAAGAAGTCAAACTTTTATTGAAAACTTTTGAAGAAGAATATAAAGTTAAAATTCCCGTAATTGCAGCTGGAGGAATTAGAACTAAGGAAGATATACTCTCCTTAAAGGAAGCAGGTGCTGATGGTTTTCAACTATCAAGTTTATTCGTTCCTACAGTTGAATGCGATGCCCATGAAAACTTCAAACTAAGCTATATCAATTCTTCAGAAGAAGATATTCAAATAATCAAAAGCCCGGTAGGTATGCCTGCAAGAGCAATAAAAACAAATTTCCTCATAGAAGCTGAGGAAAAGTCTAAAATTAAGAAGTGCTACAAATGTATGCCTAATTGCAATCCTTCTGAAATACCCTATTGTATATCTGAAGGATTGCTAAATGCTGTAGAAGGGCGGGATGGTTTAGTTTTTTCCGGTGTAAATTTAAATGTAAACAAACTATCAACGGTTAAAGAAGTAATCAACAGTTTAATAGGTTAGTATTAACAAATTAATTAAAAACAAGTAAAAATATCGAAAATTTATTCAAAATTTTACTTGACAAAGTATATTTATAGGTGTATTATCGTAGCTAAATAAATATTTGCTGTGAAGAGGAATAGTAAAGATATATGGACTTAGAGAGAAGGCTGTTTGGTGAAATGCCTTTGTCCCAATGTAGATTGAACCCGCCTCGGAGCATTTGGGGGTAACAACCCAAAGGGCACAACCCTTATTTTTAACGAGATACTGTATTTTTAATGCAGTTAGAGTGGTACCGCGGACATCCGCCTCTTATTTAGGGGCTGTTTTTTTTGTTTAGTGGCTCTTGACTAAAAGCAGCATTAAAAACAAAAATTTAAAGAAGGAGGTTCGTTAATATGAGTGGGGACACATTACAAATATTAATTGCAATGGTTAGTTACATGGTTATAGTAATAGGCATCGGGCTATATTTTGCCAAGCGTGCTAATGAAAGTAGTGAAAATTATTTTTTAGGAGGTAGATCATTAGGTCCGTTGGTTACTGCAATGAGTGCCGAAGCATCAGATATGAGCGGTTGGTTATTAATGGGTCTCCCGGGAGTTGCATACTGGTATGGTTTAAGTGATGCCTTTTGGACTGCAATTGGTCTTGCAGCGGGAACATACTTAAATTGGCTTATAGTTGCCAAGAGATTGCATAATTACTCTGTTGCAGCTAATGATTCAATAACGATACCGGACTTCTTCAGTAATCGTTTTAAAGAAGAAAAGAAAATAATAATGACTATTTCAGCAGTTTTTATATTAGTTTTCTTTACTGTTTATGCGGCCAGCTGTTTTGTAACAGTAGGTAAACTTTTTAATGTACTGTTTGGATTTAAGTATCAATACATGATGGTAGTAGGAGCTGCCTTCGTATTGTTTTACACTTATTTAGGAGGCTTTTTAGCAGAGAGTGCATCAGATACAATGCAGGCTATTGTAATGATATTTGCATTAGTAACAGTATTAACCATAGCTACTTATGCAGCTGGAGGAATGTCTGTAGTAATCGAAAATTCCAGATTAATTCCTGGATTTTTTGAATTTTTCGGAATAGCAAGTCCTGCAACAGTAGATGGGGTCCAGCAGCTTGTTAATGGAGTAGCTCAATTTAATGAAGCAGGAAAGTACGGACTATATACTATCTTATCGACCCTTGCATGGGGTTTAGGTTACTTTGGAATGCCCCAAGTTTTATTAAGGTTTATGGCCATAAGAGATCCTAATGAATTAAAACAATCAAGGCGTATAGCAGCCCTATGGGTTTGTATATCCTTGTCAGCAGCGGTTTTTATAGGAATAATCGGAAGAACTCTGTTTCCTACGGAACTTTTGACTTATAGTGATTCAGAAAGTATCTTTGTTGTACTATCTTCTAATTTATTGCCTGCATTTTTCGCTGGGGTGGTAATGGCAGGTATTTTAGCAGCTACCATTAGTTCTTCAGATTCATACTTGTTAATAGCTGCATCAGCTTTTTCTAAAAATATATACCAGCATCTAATTAAAAAAGATGCTACAGACAAGCAAGTTATGAATGTTTCAAGAATTATTTTAGTAGTTATTACTATTTTAGGTATAATTATTGCATTAGACGAAGACAGTGTAATTTTTACAATTGTATCTTTTGCCTGGGCAGGATTCGGAGCTACATTTGGACCTATTACTTTATTCTCCTTGTTCTGGAAAAGAACAACAAGACAAGGGGCAATTGCAGGACTGCTTTCAGGAGGTATAACGGTATTCGTTTGGAAACTAATTCTTAGACCAATAGGTGGAATTTTTGGGGTATATGAACTTCTACCAGCCTTTATAGTTTCTTCTATATTTATTTATATAGTATCTAAAAATACTGAAGAGCCTTCAGAAGAAATACTAAAGGAATTCGAAATGGTAAAAAAACAAACGAAGATGCCCTAACCCCATTTCTCAGAGTGTTTTTTCTGAGAAATGGCCGGTAGGTCATTCTATTTCAAATCGTTCTGTATATCTTTGCAGGAACGCATTATTTGAAAAAATATATCGTCTATGCATTTGGAATGTTTTTTGTCTTCTAAAAGATTGATACAACTTTCCACCACCTGTCTTTCTCTTTCTTCGTCATAAATAGGAAGGTTGTTCTTTCTTTTATATAGACCTGCTTCAATTACTATATTAAATCTTTTTTCCAATAATTTAACTATCTCTTTATCTATATTATTTATTTCTCTCCTAATTTTATCTAATTCCATTTTAAATTCCTCCCTTTATATTTCCCTACCACAAGCTTCTGCTATGACTTTTAATTTTTCCATTAAAGAAGCGAATTTATCGGTTTTTATCGATTGTATACCGTCACAAAGAGCATTTTCAGGATCATTGTGTACCTCAATTAATAGTCCATCAGCTCCTGCTGCTACTGCAGCCATAGACATAGGTTCAACCATCCACCAAATACCGGTTCCATGACTAGGATCAACTATAACCGGCAGGTGGCTAAGCTTTTTAATTGCAGGTATTGCACTTAAATCTAAGGTGTTGCGGGTGTAATTTTCAAAAGTTCTTATGCCTCGTTCACATAATATAACATTATGGTTACCTTCAACCATTATATATTCTGCAGACATAAGAAGTTCTTCGATAGTAGAAGAAAAACCTCTTTTAAGGAGTATGGTTTTTCGAGTTTTGCCTAACTGTTTTAAAAGTTCGTAATTTTGCATATTTCTTGCGCCTACTTGGATTATATCTACATTTTCAATATATTCATCTAAGTATTCCATAGATGTAATTTCAGTTACTATAGGAAGACCTGTTTCTTCTTTAGCTAATTTTAATAATTCTAAACCTTCTTCCTTTAATCCTTGAAAGCTATAAGGGGAAGATCGAGGCTTAAATGCTCCTCCTCTTAAGAATGTAGCTCCTGATTTTTTTACATCCTTTGCAATAGATAGTATCTGTTCCCTACTTTCCACGGAACAGGGTCCTGCCATAACTGCTAATTTATTGCCTCCCACTATGTTGCCATTTATATTAATTTCAGTATTGCTAGAATGAAATATCCTACTTACTCTTTTGTTATTTCCTAAAATAATGTACACCTCCAGTTCTCATAGTTAAAATTTATCATATTGTAGGTAGAAGTCAAGTTCATCTATAAGTTTTTAAAAAAAATATTGTTAGATAAATAAGAAAGTGATAAAATAAGTTACAAATTATTAAATGGAGAACATTATGAACAAGAAAATAGTTATAGCATTAGGGGGCAATGCTTTAGGAAAAACAGTAGAAGAACAGAAAGAAGCAGTTAAACACACTTCAGCCACTATAGCAAATTTAGTTGAACTAGGATATGAAGTAGTAATTTCACACGGAAACGGTCCCCAGGTAGGTATGATAAATAATAAATTTCCTTTCTTGCCTTTAGCAACTTGTGTAGCAATGAGTCAGGCCTATATTGGCTACGATTTGCAAAATGCACTCAAAGAAGAACTTTTAAATAGAGGAGTTAAAAAAAATGTAGTTTCTATTATTACTCAAGTTCTAGTAGATGAAAAAGATCCAGCATTTAGTAGACCTACTAAACCTATAGGTGAATTTATGACAGAAGAGGAGGCTGTGGAAGCTGGTAAAAAAGGTTTGGATTTTGTTGAAGATTCAGGGCGAGGATATAGAAGAGTAGTTGCTTCTCCTAAACCATTAGATATAGTAGAAATAGAAACTATAGAAACCTTAGTAGAGAAGGGACAGATCGTAATAGCTTGTGGTGGTGGTGGAATTCCCGTTGTTAAGGAAGGTAATAGCTTAAAAGAAGTGGCAGCAGTAATAGATAAGGATTTTGCTAGTTCCTTGTTGGCAGAAAAGATTGATGCAGATAACTTGCTTATTCTTACGGCAGTGGAAAATGTAGCCATTAACTTTGGAAAACCTAATGAAAATCAACTGACAGATTTAACCATAGAACAAGCTAAAAAACATATTGCCCATAAGGAATTTGGGGAAGGTTCAATGCTTCCTAAAGTAAAAGCAGCAATATCATTTGTAGCTTCCAAGCCGGGAAGAAGGGCTTTAATTACATCTTTAGAAAAAGCAGCAGAAGGTTTGGCAGGAAAGACAGGAACCTGGATAGTGTGAGCCATTGAATCAGTGAGTGAACCGGTGAGAACCGTCACCTTTGGTTTGGGTAATTAGAAATCAAAATTATTGCGGCACTAACACATATATGGTATAATTTATAAAAATACATTGACCTGTGGGAGGTATTATGAAAAAGTTAAATAGAATTATATTGCTGATAGTTGTACTTTCTATATTGTTTACAATGACTGCAAATGCTGCTTCCTTCAATGATATTGCAGATCATTGGGCAAAGACTTATATAGAGAGAGTTGAAAAAAATAATCTTGTTTCAGGATATAGCGACGGTAGTTTTAAACCTGACGACAATGTAACTGTGCTGGAATCTTTAGTTATGATGTCAAGATTGTATGCTATTGACGAAGATATTAAAAAGGAAATAATAGATGAATATAAGCCTTCTTTGAGAAAAATGCCAAATGTCCTGTACAACGAATGGGCATTAGACTATTTAGCTATATCTATCGAGCTTGGTATAGTTTCTGAGCAGGCAGTTAGAGATATGTTTGCAAAGAAAACTATTTTCGAAGAGGCAAAAAGGGAAGAAGTAGCAGTTTTTCTAACCCATGCTATGGGGTTAAAAAAAGAAGCCGATAGTTTAAGATCATATGTTTTACCTTTTAAAGACAGTAATGAAATAGATAGCAGAGTAAGACAATACATATATATACTGTATGATAAGGAAATTATGATGGGAGATAAGGAAAAAAATATTAATCCCAAAGGCAAAATTACTAGAGCTGAAATTTCTACATTGTTGGACAAGGCCTATAGCTATATAGAGCGTAACGATATATTCCCTGATTTGGATAAATATGAACCTACTACTACAGTAAGCGGAGTGATTACGGAAGTATCTACAGGCAGGGGAGAATCCTACTTATATGTTAAAAACGAAAGAGAAACTACTACCATCGTTAAAATTAACAATAGTACTGAAATTACCCTAAACGGTAGGTCAAGAGAATTTTCAGATTTGAAAGAAGATATGATCGTTTCTTGTAAAATAAATGAAGACCGTCTTGCGTTGGAAATAGAGGCTGATAGTAGCAAGGAAGTTGTAAGAGGGACTATATATTTTGTGGCTTATGCATCTCCAGCAAAGATTACCATTCATGATGAAGATAATGACAGAGTTACTTACTCTGTAGACAGTAGTGTAGATGTATACCACGATGGTAAGGCAACGGAATTAAGGAATCTTAAAAGAGCTGACCAAGTTACGCTGCTTTTAGATAGTGACAAAGTATATCAAATAAATTCCATAAGTCGTATAAAACATTTCGATGGCCTTATAACATCTATAGACTATAACTACCCTATAAAGGTAACTATGAAGACTGAAGATGATGTTTCAAAAACTTTTACCTTTAATAGTGACGTTGAAGTAACCAGAAATGATAAAAACTCCAGTTTTGACCAAGTAAGAGTGGGGGATGAAGTTACTATAACTACTGAGTATGATGAAATGATTGCAATTAATACTGTTGCCAAAGAAGCAGAAATGAGTGGTGTAATAAGAGAAATATTAATTGCTCCTCAAAGCAAAATTAAAATTGCAGATGAAAAGGGCAACGTAAGTCAGTATTCTGTAAGCAACAACGTTATAATAAATGTAGGAGATAAAAATGTTTCAATTTATGATTTGCGTATAGGCTACAATGTAGATGTAAATACATCCGGTGACGAAATTGTAACTATGGAAGTATCCCAAATAGAAACCGCTAAAAGTTTTTCCGGTAAAATCATATTTATAAATGAAAAAGATAGGTTAATTATGATGCAGAACCTTACTGCAGACGGTAAAACAGAGCTTATTCATCTACAGATTACAAATAATACTAAAATATTCGATACTTCCGGATCAACTAAGTATTTTAAAGACTTGGAAGAAGGAGAAAGCATATTAAGTTTTGCTGTTCCTCAAGGTGGAGAATATGTGGCGGCAAGTATAATGATACAGTAAAAGCATCGAAAGATGCTTTTTTCCAAATAGGAGGATAAAATGAGAAAAACACTACTGATGACCTTGTTAACTTTAACTTTCTTTTCCGGCTGTACTAGGTTACCTCCTGCTGAAGAAACAGGAGTTGGCCCTGGCGAATATGCAGGTATAGTTAATCTAAGAGAAATAAAAGAGGAAAATGAAAATTTAAAATCAAAATTAGATAATGTACAGGAAAAATTAGAGAAATTAGAAAAAGAAAATGAAAATCTTTCGAAAAACAACGAAAACACACTATCTTTACTTGAAGATGCCCAGTCAAAGTTAAAAATAATTGAAAGTGAAGATATTCCAGAATTTAATACTGAGAATACAGATATAGACAGTATCCTTTCCTATTTAAATGATAGCGCCAATCTTTTAGACTATAGTCAAAAGTCTATTGAAATTATTACTAGTGAAGGTAGAGTAGTATTTAGAACTCTTGGCTATGGAGAGGATTTCAGTCAATTATTCGTATGGGAAGAAGGTCAAGGGGAAGCTGTTTTAATTGAAGGGGCAAGCTTTGACAAAGAAGGCTACTATGAATGGCTTGGTGAGTATATACTTATTAGCAATAATAATGATAAAAAACTAGTAGATATAAACAATAAAAAAGTAGCAGCTTCTTTCATGGATGCTGAAAAGTTACTATTAATAGAAGATCTTATTTTAATAAAGGATAGTAGCAATAACTTTGCTTTATACGACTTAGTAAATGAAATTAATAAAGAAATTAATTTAGACAATAATAAATATAGAGATTTTAATTTACAAAATGAAAATATTGTATTTACAGGATCTTATACTGATAATAATGTAGAATATGAAATTAAAGCAACTATTTCATTAGATAAATTAAAGGAAATTTATGAAGTTATAGATGAAATTGAAAGAGATGAAATGGGAGATAGTGTTTAATGATATATGATCTTATAATAATAGGTGGAGGACCTGCAGGTTTATTCGCCGGCGCAAATATTAAAGACAAAAAAGTACTAATTCTTGAAAAAAATGAAATACCGGGTAAGAAACTTTTATTGTCTGGTGCTGGTCAATGTAATTATAGCAATAGTTGTAGCATCAGCGACTTTCTTAAACAATATGGCAAGAAGGGCAGATTTCTTAGGACTGCCCTTTATAATTTCACTAATTATGATGCTATTGATTTTTTTGACCAAAAGGGACTAAAATCTATCATTCGAGAAGACGGTAAAGTTTTTCCTCAATCACTAAAAGCTAAAGATATACTTAATGTATTGACTAATGTTAATGGAGAAATTCTTCCAAATACGATGGTAGAAAAGGTATTTTTTGATGAAGATAAGAAATTATTTTATCTTAAAAGCTCCCGTAATTCCTTTGCATGCTATAATCTTTTAATAGCAAGCGGAGGAAAATCCTATCCCAATACTGGCTCTACAGGGGATGGTTACAAATTTGCAAAAGCATTAGGTCATACCATAGTTGAGCCTAAACCTGCTCTTACTCCTGTCTATGTGGAGGATTATCTATTTAAGGACTTATCTGGCGTTTCTTTTGAAGATATTAAAATATCCTTATGGAAAAACAATAGAAAATTTAGTGAATTTACAGGTAGTTTTCTTTTTACCCATGTAAATATTTCAGGACCTGTAATAATAAATAATTCCCGATACATGGAAGCGGGAGATGTTTTAAAGATTAATTTCACAACATTTCATAATGAAGAAAAATTCAGACTTTATTTTGAGAACTTAATTTATAATTCAGGAAAACTAACTATTAAAAATGCTTTAAAAGATTTAAACATGCCTAAACGTTTTATTGATAAAATATTAGAAATAGGCGGCATTGACGAAAATATACTATGTAACCAGCTTAATAAAAATTATAGAAAAAAATTAATTCAGTTATTTTCATCTTATCCTATGAAAATAAAAAACCTTGGAGGTTACCATATTGCCATGGTTACAAAGGGCGGAGTTTCAACAAATGAGGTAAATTCAAAAACCATGGAATCTAAAAAAATTCCCGGCCTTTATTTTGCAGGAGAAGTATTAGATTATGATGGCAATACAGGAGGATTTAATATTCAGGCAGCCTTTTCAACGGCTAAGTTAGTTTCAGAAGCAATAGAAAAAGGGACACACTCATAATATATTTATAAGTGTGTCCTTATATTCAGGGGACATTCCTTTTACCCTATAGAATAATCCCATAAGAATTCACTTTCTATAACCTTCCTTTTATTGCATTTAATATGGCTGCAACGATAAATGAATAAAGGGGTATCATGAAGAAATTTGTCAATATTCTTGCAGGCAAAGTAACCATAATTCCTATGCCGTACAAAATATACAAAAAGTAAGTGTTTAAAATTATGGATGTAATTAGTTGCGTTACACTAATAGTAAATACAATTTTGTTCATATTAAGGTCTTTGTTTGTAGAGCTTACCCTTATAGGGATTATGAGATATATACAAACAAGCAAGAAGAATCCTATTATATACAGTGGGTTTAAAGGCTCTCCTCCATACAAGATAGCATTATCAAAGGTCAATAAACCCTTATACATAAATACTAAAACAAATCCCACAGATAAGAAAGATATAAAAATCGTATTAAGTAGATTATAATTTATATCTCTCTTTACATATTTGTAAATAACTCCCGGCAAGAATCCAGTTAAGCCGCTTACTAGGGTAAAGCCTGGAAAGAAAGGTCCCCCAGGTTTTACTATAAAATTGATTATATCTGCTGCTGTTCCTGTTAAGAAGCCTGCAAAAGGTCCTAAAATTATTCCGGAAAGCAACAGTGGAACCGAAGAGAAGTTTATCCGAAGTGCCGGAATTCCTCCTAATGGGATATAAACTTCAAACATTACTTTTATCACCAAACTCATTGCTATGAAGAGTCCGGCTCTCACAACTACCAAAGACGTGAATTTTTTTGGCTCAGTATTACTACTCATATTATCCTCCTCTTGAGCAAAGCAATACCTCCGCACAATATAGGAGTAACATAAGTTTCTCAAATGCAGCGGAAGCGACAAGACACCGCAGACCCAAGTCTTTCGTTTAGAGGCCACATCCCATCCCCTAACACTTAACGCATCTTATCTACTCTGTTTTTACCCATATTAACACAGCTATAACCATAAGTCGATGGTTATTTTTTTTGTAAACGCTACCTTTTCTATTGTAACATATTTTTATTAATGCTATAATTATTGCAATATTGAAAAGACTAATGATTAAAAGTTAATTGTGATTGGGATAAATAATTTGAAAGGAGCCTGGAGGACTTATGTTAAGTGATATTGAAATTGCTCAGAATGCAAAAGTTGAATTAATAAATAAAATCGCAGAAAAAATAAATATTCCCGAAAAATATGTTGAAAACTATGGAAGCTACAAAGCCAAAATAGATTACAGATACCTCTTAGAGGAATTAAAGGACAAGGAAGATGGCAAACTAATTTTAGTAACTGCAATAAATCCAACTCCTGCAGGAGAAGGAAAAACTACAACAACTATCGGTTTGGGAGATGCCTTTACTAAATTGGGGAAGAAAACAATTATCGCCCTTCGTGAACCTTCCTTAGGCCCTGTATTTGGGATAAAAGGAGGAGCGGCAGGAGGAGGATATGCTCAGGTTGTTCCCATGGAAGATATAAATCTTCATTTTACGGGAGATTTTCATGCTATAGGTGCCGCAAATAATCTTCTTGCAGCAATGCTTGACAACCATATACACCAAGGCAATGAACTAGATATAGATAGTAGGAGAATTGTATGGAGAAGAGCCCTGGATATGAATGACAGGCAGCTAAGACAGATAGTAAACGGTTTAGGTGGTAGGGTTCAAGGTGTTCCTAGAGAAGATGGATTCGATATTACGGTAGCATCAGAAGTTATGGCAGTTTTTTGCTTGTCCAATGATATAATTGAACTTAAAGAAAATTTATCTAAAATAATAGTTGCCTATAATAGGGTAGGAGAGCCGGTAACGGCAGGAGATTTAAAAGCTCAAGGAGCCATGGCAGCTCTTTTGAAAGATGCATTGAAACCTAACTTAGTACAAACTTTGGAGGGGACCCCTGCATTTATTCATGGAGGTCCTTTTGCAAATATAGCTCACGGTTGTAATTCAGTAATTGCCACCCAAATGGCCAGTAAAATTGCCGATTATACTATAACAGAAGCAGGTTTTGGTGCAGATTTAGGTGCTGAAAAGTTTGTAGATATAAAGTGCAGAAAGACTGGATTAAAACCAAGTGCTGTGGTTATTGTAGCAACGGTTAAAGCATTGAAATACAATGGTGGAATAGAAAGATCAGAATTAGAAAAAGAAAATTTACAGGCTTTGGAAAAAGGACTTCCCAATTTATTAAAACATGTGGAAAATATCACTCAAGTATTTAAAATACCGGCAGTTGTAGCAATAAATAAGTTTCCTACAGATACGGAAGATGAATTAAATTTAATTAAAGAAAAGTGTTTGGAATTAGGTGTTAATGTAAAACTATCAGAAGTTTGGGGCAAGGGAGGTCTAGGTGGTATTGATCTTGCCAAGGAAGTAATAAAGCTTACAGAAGAGGAAAGCTTTATGGAGTATGCCTATGAATTAAATATGCCTATTAAAGATAAAATAAAGGCAATTGCAAGGAAGCTTTACGGTGCTGATGATGTGGAATTTTCAGCGAAAGCAAGTAGGGAAATTAACAATTTTGAAAAGTTAGGTTTTGGAAATCTTCCCATATGTATGGCTAAAAATCAGTATTCATTGACAGATGATCCAAAGATTTTAGGTAGACCGGAAGGTTTTAATATAACTATACGAGATATTACAATATCTGCAGGAGCCGGATTTCTAGTGGCATTAACCGGTGATATAATGAAAATGCCAGGACTTCCTAAAGTACCGGCAGCGGAAAGTATAGATATAGATATTGATGGCAAAATAAAGGGCTTGTTTTAGAAGAGGGGGACATACTGTCCCCTAATTGTTTTTGCTATCCCTCAAGATGACTTTCGCTGTTATTTTTCTCTTTTGAAAGGGTTACTATTAGCACTCCCAATAAAATTAGGGCACATGCTACTATATTTCTTAATGTTATAGCTTCATTTAAAAACAGCATGCCCATTACTATACTCGTAATAGGTTCAAGCATTGCTACGATGCTGGTTACCGTTGGACCTACGTATTTAACTGCCAATGCTACGAAAGTATTTGCAAAGAATGAAACAAATACAGCAACTAATATAGTATAAATCCAGCCAGTATAGGTCATATTAAATACTAAGTTTTTGCTTATAATGCCGAAAATAAAAAGGTAGACCGATGAAAAAATAGTAATATAAAATGTTATTATAAAGGGATAGTTATTATTTAGTCCGCTTTTATCCATATATAGTAAGTATCCTGCAAAAAATATGCCGGATAAAAATGATATAAGTATTCCTATAAAATTAAAACTTCCTTGGAAAAATAAAGCAATTCCTATGGTAGAAAGTACTAAGGATACAAGTTTGTCTCTACTTATTTTTTCCTTAAAAATAATAATACAAGCGGCAGTAACTAATACAGGATAAACATAATGAATAGTTGTACTCATGCCAACAGAAATGTAATTGTATGATCCGTATAAAGTAAGGGCAGTCATAGAAGATAGTAGCGCTAATATTGCCAATTTCCGTGATTGGGTTTTTTTTATTTTTAAATTTATTTTTTTATGTTTTAAGATTGCAAAAAAAAGTGGAATTGAAAGGAGGCTTCTATAAAAGGTTAGAGATATGGGATTACTTCCTTCTAAATAAGTTAATTTTCCTAATATAGGAGTGAAACCATAGATAAAGCCTGCCAATATTCCGAAAGTTAACCCCTTTGTTTTGTTCATAATACCCACACCTCTCTATTTATTTACTTGCCGCAACATTTCTTATATTTTACCCCCGAACCACAGGGACATGGATCATTTCTTCCTACTTTTTCTCCTTTTACAACTATTTTTGAACGATTGTATTCTTTTCTTATTTGTTTTCTTTTTTCTTTATTAAAGATATTTTCCCATTCTTCCATTTCATAAAGCCACTCTGCATTTGCATCGTGCATATTCCATAAAAGTTTCTCAAAATCAAGAGTAGCCTTAATTTCTGTTTCTTCCTTGAGGTTATCTAAGGTTAGAGGCTCTTGGAAACTGGAGTTTGCACCGTCTAAAAATCCTAAAAACTCTAAGGAAGTCATATTGTTTTTTTCTGCCAAATCTTTTATAGTTCCTTCTATAAGAGGATCCTTCTCTTGTAATATATTTCTGTAGCATTCAGTTTCTTTTGACATAAAATCCTCGAAAAATGCTTGATATTCTTCCTGTGTATTGATCGATTCTAATTTTTCAGTCCATTGTTTGTATAAGCTCATAATTTCCTCCATTTTTAAACTAAGATTATTTTATCATGAAAATTTAAAAATTCAATACAAAAAGAATCAAAAGGCATTAGTAATAATAAAAAAGGTAAAAATATTAATAATGATAATCATTATCATTGACAAAATTCTATTAAATTGCTATAATTTTATTAAATAAATTATTGTAATTATGTTTGTATCTACAGGAGGGATAGTATGACCTTGTATAATTTAAATAAGGAAGACAGATGTACTATAATTTCAATACCCAATGTAATGTTGCTTGAATCCTTAGGAATAAGGAAGGGATTAAGTATTAAAATAAAAAATAAACAGCCTTTAGGAGGCCCCATAATTTTACAGTTAGGAACCAGAAGCATTGCAATAGGGAAAGCTATTGCAAAGCAAATTTTGGTGGAGGTATAGAAATGAACCACACAGCAAAGGCAGTTAATGACGAAAAAAAGATACTATTGATGGGTAATCCCAATGTTGGTAAAAGTGTAATTTTCCATAAGCTAACAGGAATGGAAGTAGAGATTTCAAATTATGCTGGTACTACCGTTGGCTTTACTAAATCAAAGATTAAATTAGACGGTGAAGAAATTGATTTTATTGATGTCCCTGGAACATATTCATTAGAGTCTACTTCAGAAGCAGAAGATGTAGCCGTAAAGTTCATGGAATCCAATCCTACAGCTATAGTATGTGTATTGGATTCCACCTATTTAGAAAGAAATTTAAAATTGGCTCTCCAAATTAAAGGCTATAATATTCCCATGTTATTTGTCTTAAATTTAATTGACGTATCAGAGCGTCAAGGTATTCATATTGACATTGATCTTTTGGAAAAAGAATTAGGTTCAAAGGTTATACCTGCTGTAGCAGTTAAAGACAAGGGTATCGATAAAATCCGTCAAGAACTTAGTAGGATCCTTAAAGAAGAAAAAACAACTAAAGTAGTCGAGGAAAAGTTAAGTAATGAAGAGCTTTGGAAAATGGCCTCAGACATAACCAATAAGGTTCAAAAAACAGTTAAAGTAGAAAAGAATATTTTAGAAAAGCTGGGGGATAAAACTATACAGCCATTCCCCGGCATACCCATTGCAATAGTCATATTACTTTTATCCTTAGGCTTAGTTGTAGGTGTAGGAAAGGCTTTACGATCATTCATACTTTTACCATTTATTACAGATCTTTATACTCCATTTATGACTAATATAGTTTCTAGATTTGTAGATGCAGGAATATTGAGAAATATCCTTGTTGGTGAATTTGGAATTTTAATTAAGGGAATAGAATGGCCTTTTGCACTGATACTTCCTTATGTATTTTTATTTTACCTAGTTATATCTTTCCTTGAAGACTCAGGTTATTTACCAAGAATAGGAGTATTGATGGATGCAGTGCTTAGTCGATTAGGAGTTCAAGGGGGAAGCATGATACCACTTCTTTTAGGCTATGGATGTGCAGTACCGGCTATTATAAGTACTAGATCGGCTACCAGCAAAAAAGAACGGCTTATAGTAACTTTAATGATTTCCTTTGGAATACCCTGTGTTTCACAAACAGGAGCTTTCATAAGCCTACTAGGTGATTATTCTATACTGATGTTAATTGCTGTATATTTAATTTCATTTTTAGTTATAGTAGCAGTTTCAAAGTTTGCAGATAAAGCTATAAAGGGTAAGACAGATCCCATGGTTATAGAGATACCAAATCTTCTAATTCCTGAAAGAAAATCATATTTTAGAAAGCTAAAAATGAGAATGAAACATTTCTTTTACGATGCAGAAGTTCCCATGTTAATGGGTGTTATTTTAGCTGCAATTGTTGTAGAGACAGGAATATTGATACGCGTAAGTGAATGGATAGAACCTTTAGTAGTTAATTGGCTTGGTCTTCCGAAAGAAGCAAGTTTATCATTGATATTAGGAATAATTAGAAGAGAATTAGCTGTCTTGCCATTGTTAGAGATGAATCTTAATGGATTACAAATGTTCGTAGGATCTGTAGTAGCCCTATTCTATATACCTTGTTTGTCGGTAGTTGCTATTTTAATTCAAGAATTTAACTTAAAAACTGCTCTAACTATAGGCCTTGCTACTATTGTATCTGCCTTAACTTTTGGAGGTATTATAAATCAAATTGGTCTTCTGTTCATATAGAAGCGAGGAGTAAAATGAAAAGACTTATGGTGAAGATGACACAAAAAATTGAATATATTGTTGATAAATTACCTTGGACCTACAAATTTTTTGAATCTTATTATGACAAGGTAGTTGAAAATGAAATAAAGTTAGCAAGTATTAAACCAACAGATCGTATACTTTGTATAGGAGGAGGTCCTTGCCCTTCTACTGCTATTCAACTTCACCAAAAGACAGGGGCTAAGGTCTGGGTTATAGATAATGATAGGGATGCTATTCTTACAGCAAGGAAAAACATTGACAAGCTTAATTTGTCAGATTTTATTAAAGTAAAGTTTTCAGATGGGACAAATATAGATGCATATAATTTTACCGTAGTTCATATTGCCTTACAGGTTTATCCAAAGAACAAAGTTTTTCGTAAGATTACAGATAGCTGTCGTCCTGGTACTAAAATAATGGTTAGAATTGAAGATGAAAAATTTTCAAAGCTTTATAGCTTATTTGAAACAGATAATATAAGGGTGGATAGTAAAATTTATCATAAAAAGAAAAATTTAAATTATACTATGTTACACGTTAAAACGGGTGATGTTAATGAAGAAATACCATATAGTAGTACTGCTGCTGTTGGCATTGCTACTTAGCCAATTCAATGTACAGGACTATATCCTAAGTATGAAGAATTTAACTTGGGATATTTGGACAACTCTTATTATTATGCAACTTTTAAGCTTTATACTGTTACTTATTCAATGGAAGAGAATCAGTTTGGCTCTAGGTAAAGAAGTTACTTTTAAACAGATGGTATCTGTCAATATGAAAGGTGTATTTTATGAAACTATAACACCTGGTCTAAAAGTTGGTGGCGAAGTGGCAAAGGCTGTTACTTTGGTAAATGAAATGGATTTTACCTCTGCTCAGGCTTCTGCCTTAGTTGTAATTCAGAAATGTATAAGTATTTCTGCTTTGATTTTTCTAAGTGTTTTTTCTTTTGTTTTTTTAAACTTTGAAATTCAATTGCCCAAATCGGCTGTAGTTTTAATATATTTTATTTTAGTTGCTCTACTTCTATTATTATTTGTAATATTATTTATACCGGAAAAGCTCTACAATTATTTATTAAAATCAAAGTCAACAGGAAAAATAGTAACAAAAACTAAGAGTTTTCTGGAAAAGTATACTGTTGCTTTTAATAGAATTAAAAATAATAAGAAGGAAATATTTTTTCAATTTTTACTGTCTTTAGTAGTTTGGGCTCTGTTTCCTTTTAAACTTTACTATATAGTAAGTTCTTTAGGATGGAAACTTTCATTTATAAGGGTTTTTGCAGTAACTATTATTTCATATGTTGCCGGTATGGTACCTTTACTGCCTGGAGGATTAGGTAGTTTCGAAGGAACTATGGTAGGGCTTTTTCTACTGTGGGGAATAAATAAAGAGCAAGGTTTGGTAATTGCAACTATATTTAGATTTATAACCTTCTGGTTGTTATTTTTCATAAGTATAGTTTATTTAATAGGAAGAAAAGCTCACAAGAGTTTGAAAGGAGCTTTGAAAGGGGCATAGTATGATGAAAAACCAAGACAATGATAGATACAGTAAATTAAAAATGTACACACCGACTATGTTCACTACTTTAAACTTACTTATGGGTATAATCGTTATATACAATATAGTTTTAGACAATTCAAATTCATATAGGATTGATTTGCCTTTACTCATTGTATTTGCAGGTTTTTGTGATGTATTAGATGGAAAGATTGCAAGGAAATTTAATGTAGAATCTGATTTTGGAAAAGAAATGGATTCTTTAGCAGATTCAATAAGCTTCGGCTTGGCACCGGTAACTTTAGTAATTTGTCGGCTAATTGAATATGCAGGATTACTTGGAGTTATAGCTTCGTTAGTTTTTCCCGTGGCAGGAGTTTTTAGACTAGCTAAGTTTAATGTAACGGAAAGTAACGGTTACTTTGAAGGTTTGCCTATAACTGTTGCAGGTGTTGCTTTGGCACTTAAACATTTAATTTCTTTATTACTAGGTTTGCAAGGTAGTGCAGTATATATAGATTCCTACTTAACCGGAGGAGCTATGATAATAGCATCCTTATTGATGGTCAGTAAGATAAAAATAAAAAAAGTATAACCTCGCCAATAATGACGAGGTATTTATATGCAATTTAAGTGCGTTTCTCCTTTAACAAATCTCTTATTTCTGTCAAAAGTTCTTCTTGAGTAGGTGCCGGGGGAGTTTCCGGTTCAGGAATAGCTTCCTCCTGTTTTTTAAACTTTTCTTTTGACTTATTTATCAATCTAATAAATATGAAAATCGATGCTGCAACGATTAAAAAATCAACTACTTCCTGAATGAAGCTTCCGTACATAATGGCAGCTTCAGGCTTTATAATAGTTTCTCCCTCCATAATCGCTTCGCTCATTATATATTTTAATGACTTGAAATCCATTCCTGCCATAAAATATCCTAATATAGGCATTATTAAATCATTTACTACAGAGCTGACTATTTTCCCAAAAGCGCCACCCATTATAACTCCTACTGCTAAATCCAAAACATTGCCCCTAAATGCAAACTCCTTAAATTCCTTCCACATATTATCCTCCGTGTATTAATGACTACTTTTATTTATACAGGAGACCTAACTCTTACCTGAAAGAAAAGGTAGATCCCCATTCCTTATAAGATAAATATACCCAACTTATTGTAATATTAACATTAAGTTGGGTATATTGTTAGTTTTTATATAATACTTGATCAGATGTTATGGCTATTTTAAAATTTTCTGTATAGCTAATGTACCTTACTCTATTTTCTATAATAGTATTTTCACTTTCTCCCTCAAATACAAGGAATACATCATTATTTACAGAAGCTTTTTCAAGAATTTCTTTTAAAATTCTTACTTCTCTTTCATCATGTATGTTGTCTATGCTACCATTCATTGATAGTACCAATACTTTATCTTCGTAGTGAGGCAATGATTTAATGTTGTTCCACATAGTAGTATTGGATGAACTCATAGTTCCGTTTGATATTATTCCTTCACAATATACTATATTATTGTTTCCTTCATAATCAAACTTACCTTGTGAAATTGCTAGTTTTTCAATATAGTTTGTGATTTTTGATGCTTTAAGAGGATCTACAAATTTAGTTTCTTCCCTTAGACCTAGTTGTTTGTCCATAGGTTCGTACATTACTCTTAAATTGTCAATATATATTGTTCCGGCATCTTTTTTTGTTTCATTAATTTCAGCTAAATATATATTTTTCAATCTTAT
>JAAYRW010000014.1 GCA_012518555.1 Tissierellia bacterium | reverse complement strand
TCAAAATTGAGTTACCTCTAATAGTGCCATTAAGTATATCGGTTCCATAGGTTAGCGGTAAGCAAAAGGATATCGATTTTATAATATCAGGTAACTGTTCAATTGGCATAAATAATCCACACAAGAACAACATTGGGAATCTAAAGAAGTTTGAAAAAGTTTGTGCTTCAAATACTTCCTTTGCAGATACAGCAATCAGCAATCCTACTAAGGCAGAAGTTATTGCAATTAAAAAGACAGTAATAGTTACAACTCCCCAATTTACTCCACTTAAATTAATAAAGAATAAAGCAAAGATAACTGGAACAAATGCATTAATCATTCCAAACATTACTGCCCCGGACAATTTAGCAAAAACTAATGTACTTAAACTAATTGGCGACAACAACAGTCTATCAAAGGAACGCCTTTTTCTTTCAAATGTGATTGTAACTGCTAACATTGAAGTTGTTCCAAATAATACACTCATTGCCATTAAACCAGGTAGTAATTCTATAATCTCTATATTAGCTGGTGAGCGAATAAGTTGCATTAGTGTCCATGACAAGGGAAATATAATACCCCAACTGATATTAGGCGGTTTTAAATAATAATTATGGATATCTTTTTTTAAAATATTCCAAAAGGCTATGAGAGCTTTCATTTTTGCATCCCCACCTTTTCTTTTTTTAGTTTTGAGGCTTCAATTCCTGTTATTTTAACAAATACATCTTCTAATGATGGCTTTATTTCTTTAGCTTCATAAACCAAAATTCCCTTATTATCCAGTAGTTGAAGAATAGGAGATAAGGCTACACGTTTTACAATAAAAGCAATCCTATCACAAATACGTTCAGCGTCTTCAATATAGTGAGTTGTGATGAATATGGTTTTGCCTTGTTTTTTTAAGTTCAATATAAGTTCTCTTATTTGTCTTGCACTTTCAACGTCTATTCCTGTTGTTGGTTCATCTAAGAATAATATTTTAGGGTTATGTATAATTCCAGCAGCTATTGTAAGTTTTCGTTTCATTCCTTTTGAATATGTTTTAAAAGAACGATTCCCTGCGTTGATTAAATTAAATTGTTCCAACAGTTCCATTGCTCTTTTTTGACGCTCTCCTTTACGCATTCCATATAATGAAGCACAAAAGCAAAGGTTATCAAATCCGTCCATTTCATCATACAGATTATTTTCATCAGGAATAACACCTATAATGCTCTGAACCTGTTTAATATCCTTTATAGCATCAATTCCATCAATTATAATTCTTCCGCCAGTAGGTCTAGATAATCCAATCATCATATTAATTGTTGGAGTTTTCCCTGCTCCATTTGGTCCTAAAAATCCAAATACTTCTACCTGTTCAATATCAAAAGAAATATCATCAACTGCTTGAAATTTTCCATAAACCTTCTTAAGGTTTGTTGCATTGACAATCCCCATGATTCTTTACACTTCCTCTCTATCTTGCTTATAACAATTGGAATTAACTTCATTAGAACACTTATGACTAACCCTTTGTATATGGCATCTTTTCTGTTCAAAAGATTTACACTCTGCTTTTTCAGGACTACAGACTTTTCGCTCAATTAGAGATAGTTCTTCAATTTTAGTAGCAAGTTCCTGCAACGTATTTCGATCTACATCATAGTGCATAAAATAACCTTTTTTCACTCCTACAAGTAAACCTGCTTCCCTTAAAACTTTTAAATGTTGTGATATTGCCGATTCCGACAATCCAAGTTTTCTTGACAATGCTCTAACACAATAATTCTGCTGCAAAAGCAATGTTAGAATTTTAAACCTAGTTCCATCAGCTATGGCTTTTAGTATTTTTGTTGTTTCCAAAGTTGACCTCCCTATACTTTTAATTAAGTTAGTGCTTAATCAAAAGTATAACTCTTTTTTGATTAAGTCAATACTTAATCAAATTACAATAAATAAATCTACCTAATTTATATAAAAATCCCCTTGTATGTTAATCTCTTAATTATATGAAGTAGGAATAACAAGTTTATATAATAAAATATAGTTTAGAGGACAAAATAACTTAAAGCTTTTACATTAACTAATTATCAATACAATAATCACCTCATAAAGGAGTTTTTTATGCACTATATTGTTTTTGACTTGGAATTTAATCAGGATATTCCTTCCTTAAAAAATAATTCAATAAATAAGCGTAAATATCCTTTTGAAATAATTCAAATCGGCGCTATAAAACTTGACTCTAATCTAAATACCAGAGGCACTTTTAACTCCTATGTAAAACCAAAAATTTATTCACAGGTAAATCCTTTTATAACAGAATTAACTAAAATAACTACAGAACAATTGGAAGAAGAAAAGTTCTTTCCCGATGTTTATAAGGCTTTTATGAAATTTATAGATGATGAAGAATGTATATTTTGCATCTGGGGAATGTCTGATATTAAGGAGCTTTTCAAAAATATTCATTATCACAAGCTAGACAATAAGCGCTTATCTAGATCATATATAAATATACAGCCTAATGTATCTAAATACTTAGGATTAAGTAGTAAAAAATTATTAAGGCTTCAATCTGCTGTAGAAAGTTTAGGAATTTCTAAGCCATATGAATTTCATAACGCCTTATACGATGCATATTATACTGCTGAAATATTTAAAAAGATATATTATCCCTCTATAAAGCCAAAGGAATATGATCCACACTATATAAAAATAAGGCCTAAGAAAAGAAAAGAAGAAATA
>JAAYRW010000126.1 GCA_012518555.1 Tissierellia bacterium | reverse complement strand
TGATTGATGGTTCAAAACATCCTTTTGAAGAAAATATTAGAATTACTAAGGAAGTTGTTGACTATGCCCACGAAAAAGGTGTAGTCGTAGAGGCCGAATTAGGAAGGCTTGCAGGAACAGAAGATGCTGTCAGTGTAGCTGAAAGAGATGCTACATTTACAGACCCAGATCAAGCAGTTGAATTTGTAGAAAGAACAGGTGTTGATTCCCTTGCAATAGCAATAGGTACAAGCCATGGAGCATTCAAATTCAAAGGTGATCCTATGCTTGATTTTGAAAGGTTAGAAAAGATAACAAACCTCTTGCCAGGATATCCCCTGGTTCTACACGGCGCTTCAACTGTTCTTCCTGAATTTGTGGACTTATGTAATGAATATGGTGGAGACGTTGCAGGAGCAAAAGGTGTTCCTGAAGAAATGTTATTAAAAGCTAGCAAGTTTGGGGTATGTAAAATAAATATTGATACGGATTTAAGACTTGCAATGACTGCATCTATAAGAAAGCATTTACATGAACATCCAGAAGACTTTGATCCAAGAAAATACCTAGGTCCCGCCAGAGAGGCTATAAAAAATATGGTCCAACATAAAATTAGAAATGTTCTAAACTGCAGCGGAAAACAATAATTAAAAACTACTTACTTATATAATAAAGAAGCTTAAACTAATTTCTGTTTTCCTTTTTAAAGTTTACACAGGATTAATAGCTATACAATATTGTATAGCTATTAATCGGATTATTTAAATTGGCTAGAGCGAAAATATTATAGATAAGGCTTTAAAAATTCTGGTACTTCATCAATATTTCTACTTAGGCTTACTATGAAGTTAACCCCAAATTCTTTATGTAAATCTTCCATATCGCTAATAAAATCTTTTATACAAGAATTCTCAGCCTGTGAAATAACTTTTAACCCGTCAATAAAAACTTTTTCAATATCAAAATTCTGCGATATAACTCCGCACAAAAAACCATAAAAAGTCTTCAAATTCTCAATCCGGAATTCACCAGTATTGATAAATCGAAGACTTCTATCCAAATCGTACACATGACTGTTATCTCTATCAATATACACAATATGACCTTTTGACTTTTTAACTGCTTCATTTGCCATATCAATCATTATTTTTGTCTTTCCGCTGCCCATTTCGCCTACAATAAACTTAACCATTTTAATTACCCCCTATCTATGTTTTTGTAAGGCTTAATAAGAGAATACTATATTAAAGAAAGTTTTTCAATTACTTATTTGTAACAATTGCTAGGCATCTTATTTTGGGAGCTTCTGTCAATTGTACTAAGTTCCTTTAATTTACTCTAATTGAATTTTTCTACTAGGATATTTAAGCCTCTCTAAGAAAATAATATTAATATGAAAACCAAAATATTTAGATTCACCGTTTATGGTCTTTTAGGATGGTGCCTAGAAATCCTATGGACAGGTATAGGTTCTTTGATTAGTGGAAATTATCTACTCTACAGCTTTACTTATATGTGGATGTTCTTTATCTATGGAATAGGTGCTTTTCTTGAGCCT
>JAAYRW010000125.1 GCA_012518555.1 Tissierellia bacterium | reverse complement strand
TTAATCGATGCTATTATTTCTTCAAAGGATCCTCCTGGAAAATCCGTTCTACCGATTGAATTATTAAATAATGTGTCGCCTGTCATCATAATATTTCCTACTTTAATACAGATTCCCCCCTTAGTATGACCGGGAGTATGGATTATTTCGAAAGTTAATTCACCTAATTTTATTTCATCTCCATCCTCTAATTCTACATCTGCCTTAATTGACATATCTTTTCCAAACATTGTTTTAGATAAATTCATAGCACTGTCCTTTAAAGCTTTTGCATCTTCTTTATGAATATATACTTTGGTAGCGTATTTCTCCACAAATTCTTCAACGGCTCCTATATGATCTCCGTGATAATGAGTAAGGATTACTATTTTAGGTGTCAATCCCAAGCTTTTTATCTTATTTTCAATTTTATTAAATTCTGCACCAGGATCAATTATTGCAGCTTCATTAGTTTGCTCACTTCCTACAATATAGCAATTAGCTCCGTACATTCCTACGGTGAGTAATTCAAATATCATTTTTTCCTCCTAAAAAATTTTTTTACTGTCAAGGAGAATGGTAACAGGTCCATCGTTTATTAACTGAACTTTCATTTCAGCACCGAACTTACCAGCCTCCGTCCTGATATTTTTTTCTTTCATATTATTTATAAATCTTTCATAGATGGGTATTGCTTTAGTAGGTGCTGCAGCTGTCGTGAAGCTAGGTCTTCTTCCTTTTCTTGCATCACCAAGCAATGTAAATTGGGAAATAACTAAAATACTTCCTCCTACATCTATTAAACTTTTATTCATTTTGCCATCTTCATCTTCAAAGATCCTTAAATTAGGAATCTTTTCACTCATATATTCCAAATCTTTTTCATTGTCATCTTCCTCGATACCTAATAACAATAAAATACCATCTTCTATTTCACCTATAACAACATTATCTACTTTTACATTTGCACTTTCTACACGTTGTACTACAGCTCTCATTTTTTGTTTCTATAAACCTCCAACACTCCGTCAATTTTACTAATTTTTTTCATTAAATCTTCTATTTGCTTTATATCGTTAATTTCAAAGCCAATATCAACAATTGCTATTTTTTCTTTATTGATTCTTAAGTTAAGAGATACGGCATTGAGCTTAGCTTCTACATACAAGGCAGTTAATTCCTGTAAGAATCTTGGTCGATCTAATACCTTTATCTGAATTTCGCTTAAGAAAGTAGCATCTTCTTTCGTATCCCACTCTACCTCAATAAATCTTTGTCCATTAGTATCACTTAAATCGTGAATATTAGTACAATCTGCCCTGTGAACGGACACTCCTCTGCCTCTGGTAATATATCCTACGATAGCATCTCCCGGAATTGGGTTACAACATTTGGAAATACGAACCTTTACATTGTCGATACCCTTAATTATTACACCTGAAGTATGGCTTTGAACCCTCTTGGGGGTCCTAGGAGCTGGGCTTGTAAGTTGTTTTTCGATATTTTCTAAATCAATTTTGTTTTTGTTTTTTTCCAGATATATAACTTTTAAACGGTTTACTATTTGACTGTCTGTTATATTTCCACTGCCTACAGCAGCAAAAAGATTTTCAGCAGTATACATATTGTACTTTTCTGCAACTGTTTTGATCCATTCATCCTTCAGAAAATCAGATACTAAGTAACCTTGTTTCTTTATTTCTCTTTCAACTAATTCCCTACCTTTTTCTACGTTGAATTCTTTATCTCTTTCTTTAAAGAATTTTCTAATTTTAGACTTTGCTTGATTGGAAGCGGCAATTTTCAGCCAGTCCCTGCTAGGTCCTGAACTTGATTGAGACGTAAGAATTTCAACTTGATCTCCTGTCTTTAACTTAGTGTCTATAGGAACTATACGACCGTTAATTTTTGCTCCTACACACCTATTTCCAACAGCACTATGAACTCTATAAGCAAAATCTATAGGAGTTGAGCCGGCAGGTAAATTAATAACTTCACCTTTAGGGGTAAAAACAAATACTTCATCAGTATATAAATCGATTTTCAAAGCTTCCATAAATTCTTGAGGATCTTTTGTATCTTGTTGCCACTCTAACATTTGTCTTAGCCAGTTTAATTTTTCCTCATAATTAGTGTCTTCGTTTATACCCTCTTTATACTTCCAGTGGGCTGCAATACCGTATTCAGCAGTCCTATGCATATCCAAAGTTCTTATTTGTATTTCAAAAGGTTCTCCATCAGGACCTATAACAGTAGTATGAATAGACTGATACATATTAGGTTTTGGCATAGCAACATAATCTTTGAATCTACCGGGTACCGGTTTCCAAAGAGTGTGAACAAGTCCTAAGGCACCGTAACAATCTCTTATGCTACTGACAATTATTCTCACGGCAATTAAATCATATATTTGTTCAAAAGTCCTATTTTTATGGTACATTTTTTTATAAATACTGTACAAACTTTTAGGTCTTCCTTTTATTTCTGCTTCCATTCCGGATTCCTTAAGCCTACTGGAAATGGTCTCTATAATATGCGAAATATAATCTTTTCTTTTCTCGCTTTTTTCCTTAACTTTTTTCTGTAAATCTTCATATCCTTCCGGATCAATATATTTTAAGCTTAAGTCCTCTAATTCCCATTTAATAGAGGCCATACCTAAACGATTAGCTATGGGAGCATATATTTCTATAGTTTCCATTGCTTTCTGATATTGTTTTTCTTTAGGCATGTATTGCAATGTCCTAATATTATGCAATCGGTCTGCAAGTTTTATAATAACTACCCTAATATCTTTAGACATTGCTACTATCATTTTTCTTAAACTTTCTGCTTGACGTTCTTCCTTGTTTCTATACTTAACCTTGCTAAGTTTTGTTACACCGTCAACCATATTGGCGATCTCTTCGCCAAATTCTCTTTTAATATCATCATAAGTTATGCCCGTATCTTCCACCACATCATGTAAGAAGCCCGCCGCAATTGTTTGAAGGTCTACGTTTAAGTCAGCTAAAATGAGCGCAACATTATAAGGGTGAACGAAGTATCTTTCACCGGAATATCTTGTCTGTGCATTAGAGTGTGCCATTTCAGCGTAATTATATGCTTTAACAACAACACTTAAATCTGCATTAGAATTGTATGATTCAATTTGATTAATAATATTATCTAACATTGGCTCACCTACTGTCAATAAAGTTTAATCATATATAACTAATGATTCCACCTTGTATTCTTTTAATTTATCTCTTCCTTTTAAATCACTTAATTCTACTAAAAAACCAAGCCCTACAACTTCACCACCTAATTTCTCCACCAATTTACAGGTGGCGTACATAGTTCCTCCCGTTGCCAGCAAATCATCAACAATAAGTACTTTTTGGCCCTTTTGAATTGCATCTTTGTGTATTTCTAAAGAGTCTGTACCATATTCTAACTGGTATTCATATTTATAAGTTTCACCTGGTAGTTTACCGGGTTTCCGTACGGGTACGAATCCTGTCTTTAGCAAATAAGCAAGAGGGGTTGCAAGAATAAATCCTCTTGATTCAGGTCCTACTATTAAATCTACCTCAACTCCCTTAAATCTTTCTGCCAGTTGATTAATACACTCATTTAAAGCTTCTGCATCTTTTAATAAAGTAGTAATATCTTTAAAACTAATTCCTTCATGAGGAAAATTTTCTATAACTCGAATTTTATCTTTTAAATCCATAGCATCTGCCTCCATGGTCATTTTTTAATGTATAATATAGTATCCTTCAAGGTGTACTGTATATTATCAGTCACTTTTAACATACATATTATTTCTTCTGCCGTTATTTTTGTATTATATAGCTTATTGAGTTTTTCCACAAGGACAAATATATCTGTTTTCATAATCTTCGATTTAGCCCTATTAATGGTAAACTCCAATACTTTCATTTTCTCTTGATTTACCTCATAATCAAAGTTCTTACGTTCTTCTACATCGTGTAATACTAATTGAATACTTCTTTTCTGATTAAATATATTTTCATTTAAAGTAACTATATAGGAAAAGGGCATAGATAGGACTTTTTCCAATATACTTGTTTTTCCGAATCCTATTGCGGAAACAATATGTCTGCCTTGGGAAAGTTTAAAACTTATATGATTACCATCCTTGCCTACTTTCCGGATGTTTATTAATGTAGCATCCCTTATTGCTAACATAGGTTTTTGATTACCAGCCCCAAATGGTTCAAACTTATTCATTTCATCGTAAAGTTTAATACTTACATCGGGTACTTTCAGTATAGCATCTACTTTAATTGTTTTGTATTGGTCTGTTTGGTCTGTATTTAATCCAATATATCTATCTAATTCGTCAGCAAAGATATTAATATTTTCTTCTGTAATAGTCAACCCTGCTGCAAGTTTGTGGCCTCCATACTTGTCAAGATATGTTGAAAGAGCGTTAAAGGATTCAAAAATATCTAAATATTCCAAACTCCTTGCGGAACCTTT
>JAAYRW010000124.1 GCA_012518555.1 Tissierellia bacterium | reverse complement strand
CCATAGACGATAATATATCTTTAGAACAAAACAATCACATAAAAGTAACTATAGTTGACGGGGAAGGCAAAAAACTTGTACCTGGTTTTATTGATTCTCACGTACATATTTTAGGAGGTGGAGGTGAAGGAGGTTTCGCATCCAGGACTCCGGAAGCTACTTTATCAGGCTTAACTACATCAGGAGTTACAACTGTGGTAGGAACTTTGGGAACAGACGGTATAGCAAGAGATTCTGTATCTCTATTGGCAAAGGCAAGGGCCCTGGAGGAAGAAGGAATCACGACATATATTTATTCAGGATCCTATAGACTACCCCTAAGAACAATAACCGGTGAAATTATGAAGGATATTATGGTTGTTGATAAGGTAATTGGTATAGGTGAAGTAGCCATATCTGATCATAGGTCTTCACAGCCTAGCTTTGAAGAGTTCATCAGAGCTGTTGCTGATGCAAGGGTAGCTGGTATGTTATCAGGAAAAGCAGGTATAATCAATATTCATTTAGGAGACGGGAAAAGAAAAATAGATATGCTGAGAAGAGCCCTGGAAGAAACGGAAATACCCATAACACAATTCCTACCCACTCATATAAACAGGAGTCCCGAATTGTTTGAAGAGTGCGTCTTATATGCTAAGGACGGAGGATATATAGACTTTACAGGAAGCGAAGACCCTGATTTTTGGGAAGAAACTGATGGAGAAGTAAGGTTTAGTAAAGGATTAAAAAGACTTTTAGATGAAGGAGTTAGCATTGACAATTATACCCTATCTTCTGACGGACAGGGAAGTTTACCTATATTTAACGAGAAAAAAGAATTTGTAGGTATAGGTGTAGGGAAATCTACTTGTTTAATAAAAGCTATTAAAGAATGTGTTTTCAAAGAAGAAATACCTCTTGAAATCGCAATAAGAGCAATTACGTCAAATCCTGCCCAAATATTAAAATTAAATAATAAAGGAAAAATTGAAGTTAACTTAGATGCAGATTTATGTCTCTTAAATGAAAATTTAGATGTAGATACTGTAATTGCCAAAGGTAAAATTATGGTTCAGAACAAAGAACCTATAGTTTTCGGAAACTTCGAGATGCCCTAACCCCTGGCTCATAGACAAAAATAAGGTATATTATTAAAGTCACAAGAGTTCTGACTTCTTGTGACTTTCTATTATATTTGAAAGATTAACTATACTTAAAATATATATAAGGTGAATAATTTCAGAGGATTTCTTTATAAATTATATTTTAAGAGGACAAGGTACTTAATTGATTATGAACATTTATAGGAAACTTTCATAATTTAAATAAAAAGAGGAGATTTCATGAGAATTATTATAGATGGAGATGCATGCCCTCAAACAGTAAGGGAAATCTGTGAAAAAGCTGCCAGAGAATTCGGTATAGAATTAATAATAGTTGCTGATATAGATCATTATATAGTCAGTGATTTTCAAGTTATAATAGTTGAACAAGGAAGAGATTCAGTTGATTATAAAATTGTTCAAATATTCAAACAGGGAGATATATTAGTTACTCAGGATTATGGCCTTGCAAGCCTTGTCCTAGGAAAAGCAACAGCTATAATCCATACAGCAGGTTTTTTTATAAATAAAAATAATATAGACAGTCTTCTTCAATCAAGATACATTAGCGAAAGAATTCGCAAACAGGGAGGAAGAACCAAGGGACCTTCCAAAAGAAGAAGAGAACAAGATGAAAACTTTAAGAAATGTTTATATAAAGTGCTGCATGAAGAATTCAGCAAAAATAACATACAAAATAGAAGAAAACGAGAGCCTTAAATGGCTCTTTAGTTTTGGTAAACCGTTAAGTTTTTAAGCTTCCCAATACATCATCGACGATTTTGCTAGAGGATGATCTGTTGTACATTTTTTTCATGTTTTTCCGCATGGCATTTAATAGTGGAGGATTGTTGATTAAATCAATAGTGCTGTTGACAATTTGGCAAGTGTTATTGGCTATTATAGCTGCTCCCTTTTTTTCGAAGTACAATGCATTTTCTTTTTCCTGTCCTGGAATAGGCTTAATTATAATGAGAGGTAATTGCACTGCTAATGCTTCTGATAATGTTATTCCTCCTGATTTGGTAATCATGCAGGAGGCTATTTTATATAATTCATGGATATTTTCTATAAATCCGAATACTTTTAAATTGCGTAAACCTAAAGATTCTAAATTTGCTTTCTGTACCTTGTTATTTCCACAAACTACTGCAACTTGAATATTTTTGTGCTTACATAGTTCTATACATACTTTTTTTATGTTTTTAAATACTCCAAAAGCCCCTGAATTTATTAAAACAATTCTTTTACCTCTTCTAAAGTTAAACTTGGCATGAAGTTTTGAAATATTATCGACTTCTTCAAAAGCATCTCTAATAGGAATTCCTGATACTACAGTTTTGTTTAAGGGGATATTCATTTTTTTCAACTCTTCCTGTAGTTCATGGGTGGCTATATAAAATTTATCAATATCTTTACTTATCCAAAGCTTGTGGACGTAAAAATCTGTAACTATGTTAAAAACAGGTATATTCTTACCTTGGGCATTCTTGATTTTTAGGGATGCTAATATGGGAAAAGTGTTAATAATAATATCTGGTTTAAATGTTTCTGTTATTTCTCTTAATTTTTTAAATCCAAAATTTCTGTATAATTCTACTACTCTTTTATCTGTCAGTTTTTCTGAACCGTAATAAAGTTTAGAGTAGGCTTTTCCAAAATCATAGCTTTTTATATATGCTCTTTTGATGGTTTCCGTAATTTTAGGATGAGCTTCTGTAAATAAATCTATAACGAACACATTATTGTAACCTTTGTTAACAAATGCGTTATTTAATGCAGTGGCAACCATCTTATGACCATTTCCGAAGGGTGCAGTTGTAATTAATATATTCAAATCCATAATAACCTCCGAATCTTATTAATATTATGTTCTGTTTGCACATCATTTCAAATATTATAATATATAAGCTTGATTAATGAAAGAGAAATTACACGGAGGAGATATGTACAAAGAATTTTTAGAAACATTTATATTAGTGTTTGTTGCAGAAATAGGTGATAAAACTCAGCTAATGTTGATGACCTTAGCAACTAAATATACGATATTTCAAATGCTTGTGGGAATATTGGCAGGTGTAGCTTTAAATCATGGGGCGGCTGTTTTTATAGGCTGTTACATTTCAAATATAGCAGAAGACTACTTGTTGAAAATATTTGCAGGAGTTATTTTTATTATTTTCGGAATAGTTACAATTATATACGAAGATGAAGATAAAAAGGAAAGGTATTTTAATTTAGGCCCTGTAGTTACCACAGCACTTACTTTTTTTTTAGGGGAGATGGGAGACAAAACCCAGCTTATGTGCATGACTTTGTCTATGGAATCTAATTATCCGGCAATAGTTTTAACAGGATCTGTTACAGCTATGTTGGCAGTAGGTTTTGTGGGAATTATCATAGGAACATCATTGACTAAATATATTCCTTCTTATATAATAAAAACAATATCTGGACTGATATTTATAATATTTGGAATAATGAGGTTATTGAGTTAAATGAATATTGAATATATAAAAAATAAATTAAAAAACATAAAACCTAAACCTATTGACGATGAAGTGAGTTTTGCAGTATTGGTACCCTTAATAGAAATTGACGGAGAATTAAATTTAGTTTATGAAGTAAGATCAAAGCTTATAGAGCAACCTGGGGAAATTTCATTTCCAGGAGGTAGGATAGAAGAAGGCGAAAGCCCTAGGGAAGCGGCAATAAGAGAAACTTCAGAAGAACTGTTGATAAATAAAACAAATATAGAGCTAATATCGGAACTTCACTATGCTTCAAGTAAAAGTGGATACTTTTTATTTACATTTTTAGGGTTAATTAAAGATATTGATGCTTATGAAATGGATTACAATATAGATGAAGTTTCTGAAGTGTTTTTTGTACCCTTGTCATTTTTCTTAGAAAACAAGCCGGAGAAGTATTATATGAATTACTATCCTCAGGCTGATAAAAATTTCCCCTACCATATGGTCAATAACGGAGAAGATTACAATTGGGGCAATATAAGGTATCCCGTTTATTTCTATAAATATTACGATTATATAATATGGGGTTTAACTGCAAAAATAACGTATAGCTTTATTAAAGAGCTTACAAATGGTAACTGAAAAAAGTAGGATCAGTAAAAGCAAAAAATATTACAGGAGTGACTATAGTGAAAAATATAGGTTTTGTGGGTTTAGGAGTAATGGGTTACCCTATGGCCATAAATATAATAAAGAAAACTGGTAAAAATGTTATAGGATTTGATCTTGTTGAAGAAAAAAGAGCAAATTTTAAAGAAAAGGGCGGCATATCTGTAGAAAATCCAGAAGAAGTTTATAGAAATTGTGATGTTATTTTTTTATGTTTGCCAACAAATGAACTTGTAAAATCAACTATAGAAAGTGTTATCAACACTTCTTCTAATGGTACAATTATTATTGATATGAGTTCTACAAATCCAACTATCATTAAAGAATTATATTTAAAAGCAAAAAATAAAGGTATGCATCTTTTAGATTCTCCCGTAAGTGGTGGAGAAGCACTTGCAATCACAGGAGAGTTGGCAATTATGGTAGGGGGAGATAGGGAAATATTCGAAAAGGTAAAAGAACTTTTAATGTCTATTGGAAAAAGTGTGACTTATGTAGGGCCATCAGGCTCCGGTGACATAGCTAAATTAGCAAATAATATTATCGTAGCTGGATATTTGGGAGCTTTTAGTGAGGGTTTTGCTTTTGCAGTAAAGGCAGGAATGGACCCAGAACTACTATATAAGGCCATAAAAGATGGAGCAGCCGGTTGTGTAATGCTAGACCAAAAAATGCCTAAAATATATAATAGAGACTTTACACCTGGAGCAAGAATTGCTGTTCATCAAAAAGATTTAAAAAATGCCGCTGAATTAGCCCAAAAATTAAATGTTGAATTACCAATCACCGATATGGTTTTAGGATATATGAAGGACTTAGAAGCAGATGGTAAAGCAGATGAAGACCAAGGTGCTTTAATAAAGGTTTATGAAAAGAAAATGAAGGTATTGGTTAAAAAGCATAACTAATAGTTCTTACCAATAGCTATAGAAGTATTGTTGATTTGTTAAACAAATAATACCATCTTAAACTTGACGTTTTACAGCTGCAAATAAGAGAAGATATAGGCATCCTTCCGAACGTTCCGGACTAAGTAGGAATTATTTTTGACAATTTTCGTCTTTATACTTTATTTTCCTATTGACATATTTGAAACATATTGTTATTATCAATTTATAAAAGTAAATATGGCTCATATAAATCTTATAATATGGTTGAGATGTTTCTACAAAATGACCTTAAATCATTTGGCTATGAGTGAAAGTGTACCTAGGGTTCCGAAGTTTACTTGCTGGACCGAGCGGTACAGATACTGTATAGTATTACACCGAAGGGATAAAAGCCCAGTCGGGTAGGTTTCACTTCCTACCTTGATGGGCTATCTTTATTTTTTGTCTCAACATATGATAAAATTATTAAAATCGGGAGGAATAATACTTTGAAAGAATTTTTTAAGCTTGGAGAACACAAAACTGATGTAAAAACAGAAGTTTTGGCAGGTATTACAACTTTTATGACTATGGCCTATATTTTAGTTGTTAATCCTATTATATTATCATCAACTGGAATGGATTACGGCGGTATATTTACTGCTACGGCCTTATCTGCTTTAGTTGCAACACTGATGATGGCCCTATTCGCTAATTACCCCTTTGGCTTAGCGCCAGGTATGGGACTTAATGCATTTTTTGCATTTACAGTCGTGTTAGGACCTATGGGGAAATCCTGGGAATTTGCTTTAACTGCAGTATTAATTGAAGGAATTATATTTATTTTATTATCACTTATAAAAGCTAGGGAAGCAATATTTGAGTCCATACCATTAAATCTAAAGAATGCTGTTTCTGTTGGAATTGGTTTATTTATATCCTTTATTGGTTTATCTGGAGCCGGAATAATAGAAGCGGGCGATGGTACGCTTGTTGCTTTGGGTGATTTGACAGCAGGAGATCCGATGTTGGCAATTATCGGAATAATAATAACAGGTTTGTTGTTGATAAAAAACGTAAAGGGAGCATTGTTAATAGGAATAGTTTTAACAACCATAATTGGAATTCCTATGGGTGTTACTATTTTACCTGAGAATTTTAATACAATCGTAAGCATGCCTCCATCAGTTAAGGATATTGCATTCAAATTTGTAGGCTTCGACCAAATATTTTCTTTTGAAATGTTGGTTGTAGTATTTACCTTCCTTTTTGTAGATATATTTGATACTGTTGGAACATTGGCAGGTGTTGCTACAAAGGCAAATATGTTAGATGAAGATGGAAGATTGCCAAGGGTAGGAGCAGCATTAATGGCTGATGCCGTTGGTACAGTAGTAGGTGCATGTTTAGGAACAAGTACAGTTACAACATATGTGGAAAGTGCTTCTGGCGTAGCAGAGGGAGGAAGGACAGGACTTACAGCACTTACTACTGCAGTCATGTTTGGAATTGCATTATTTTTCGCTCCATTGTTTACTTTGATTCCATCAGCTGCAACTGCACCAGCTTTAGTTATTGTAGGCTTGTTTATGATGAGCCCTATAACAAAGATAGATTTCGACGACTATACAGAAGCAATACCAGCTTTCTTAACAATAATTATGATGCCTTTTGCATATAGTATTGCAGAAGGAATTGTATTTGGAATGGTATCATATGTGGTATTAAAAGCCATATCAGGCAAATCCAAGGATGTATCTTGGGTTATGTGGATATTAGCGCTACTCTTTATTTTAAGGTTTATATTTATGTAAAAACTTAAAGGTAAACAGCTTGCCCTAGGAGATAAGTGGCAGGTTGTTTATTTTTTACAATATAGATTACAAAAAAATATTAAAAATGATTTGAAAAAAGTGTTGCATTTTATATATGACTATAATATAATAAAAGAAATATACCCAACTAAATTAGTAGGAAATACAGCGAAAAAGGAAAGTAGCATGTAAGGAATTTTCAGAGAGAGCATCTCGAGGCTGAAAGGATGCTTATTGGAATTACCTGTGAAGTGCCCTTTGGAGTACAGCACCGAATTAAGTAGGCTGCTGCGGAACCATCCGTTACAATGGAATAGCATGATGGTGCTATATAAGGTGGGCAATGCCAATTAGAGTGGAACCGCGGATTTAATCCGTCTCTGAATATAGAGGCGGATTTTTTGATGTTTTAGACCTTATGATGCCGCCAACCCCATTTTGGAATAAGGATTTCGTACTTTCCGCATAATAGCTATATAGATTTTAATTTAGTGGAAAAGAAAGAGGTAAGCTATGAGTTATAAGACATTAGATTTAATAGGAAATACTCCCTTAGTGAAATTACCGGGAGAAAATATTTACATTAAAATGGAGAAATTCAATCCTGGCGGAAGTGTTAAAGATAGAGCTGCATTGGGAATGATTGAAGATGCTGAAGATAAAGGGTATTTAAATAAAAATAGTATTATCGTTGAACCTACCAGTGGAAATACAGGTATTGCACTGGCATTAATAGGCAGAGTTAAAGGATATAAAGTAATTATTACTATGCCTGAAACTATGAGCTTAGAAAGAAGAAATATCATTGCTGCCCATGGAGCCACCTTAATACTGACTGAAGGACAAAAAGGAATGAAGGGGGCAATAGAACGGGCAAATGAATTATTAGAGGATAAAAATTGTTTTATGCCTGATCAATTTAACAACCCGGCAAATCCAAAAATTCACTATAATACTACAGGGCAAGAAATTATAAAACAATTAAGTAATATAGATATATTTATAGCCGGTGTAGGAACTGGAGGAACACTTTCAGGAGTTTCCAAAAGACTTAAAGAATACAAGAGAAATATAGTTACTGTAGGGGTTGAACCTTCAAAATCACCTGTATTATCAGGAGGAAATCCATCACCTCACAAAATTCAAGGTATAGGTGCAGGGTTTATACCGGGAACTTACCACGGAGACTATGTAGATGAAGTGCTGACTGTTACCGACGAGGAAGCAATAGATACAGCCGTTGAAGTTTCGGCTAAAATAGGTATTTTAATAGGAATTTCTTCAGGAGCTAATATAGCAGCAGCAAGAAAACTCGCTAAAAAACATGGAAATAATAAAAATATTCTTACCCTATCTCCTGATGGCGGAGAAAAGTATTTATCATTAGTGAAATATTAAAGAAAGGAATGATATTATGATAAAATTCATAAAATCAATAATTGAAGATATAGATTCTGTATTTCCTAGAGATCCTGCTGCAAGAAATAGAATAGAAGTGTTTTTCTTATATCCTCATATTAAAGCAATAATCGCTTATAAAATATCTCATAAATTATATTTGAAGAAAAGATATTTTTTTGCCAGGCTTATATCCAATATAGCACGACGTAGAACGGGAATTGAAATTCATCCAGGAGCTACAATCGGTAAGGGACTGTTTATAGACCATGGTATGGGTGTTGTAATAGGAGAAACTGCAGTAGTGGGAAACAATGTAACTATGTTTCATGGAGCTACACTGGGGGGTACTGGAAATGAAAAAGGAAAAAGACATCCTACTGTTGGTGACAATGTAGTAATAGGAGCATCTGCAAAGATTCTTGGGAATATATATATAGCTTCAGGAACTAAGATAGGGGCTAATGCAGTAGTGTTAAAAGATACTAGTCCTAATTCAACAGTTGTAGGTATACCGGCAGTTGAAGTAAAAAAAGCTAGTAAGATAATCAGTTTAAATGAATATGCTATTTAGAGGTGTGGGGACACACCTCTCTGCTATAGGGACAGTCTATGCAGGGCGAAGGAATGTCCCCAACTTTTTTATTGTTCATTAATATTATCGAAATTAACTATTAAAGCTTCCCCTTCTTCAATTATTATATGACCTGATTCGTAATGGCCATCCTCTATAGTTAAATATATATTCTCTACGCCATAATACTGACCTAAGGTATTAGTTAAACTTTGAAGTATCATGGCTTCAAATCCCGCTCCTGCATTCATTTCTGCTATAAAATCATTAGATAAATCAATATGGACGCTGTTGTTATTTTCATCAAATTCCAATCGATTGATTTTAGTATTAGGACTTATAATTTCATAAACTGATAAATCCTTTATTATTCTTTCTATTACATCTTCTGGTTGGTCGTTAGTATTAAACTCTATAGGTACATCGATTGTATTTAAGTGAATGCCGTCCACGTCGGGATAATATAAAGTTATAGTTTGCATTAAGGGTGCGTTCTCTTCAACAGAAGATAAAGTAGAGGATACTTCAAAATCATCTGTAAATGAAAGAGTTTTAATTAAACCCTTATCTTTTGCATAGTAATTAATAATTTGAGTGTATTCTCCATCAATAGTAACTTCTATGGCTTCGAAATTACCTTGTGGCGTTACTACTTCCTTCGATAAATCAGTAATTTCGGCAGTTGCATCTTCATCATAATCCCATCTTGCACCTACTTCTAAAGGCTCTTTTAATAAAATTTTGCCATCCTCATATTCATTATTTAAGAAGTTATGCCTAAAATATGTCTCTCCACGTGTAAATAAAAGTCTTAACTGCCCATCTTCTATTTCCACTACATTTATTGTTTCTGTGCCGCCGTTATTTGTACGGGTTTGAATTTTATTACCTTCTACATAATCTACAAATACTGTATATGTAGCATATTCATTTCCTTTTCCTTCATAAAAATATTTTGCATTTTCTATAATAGGATAATAGTCTTCTATAGTAAGTTCCGGAACTTCTTCACTAGGCTCTCCCGGGGTAAGATTACATGATGTAACTGTAGCTAATACTATTAAAATCAAAAATATTTTCTTCATAGTAAACTCCTTCTTAGAATTTTTTGTAAACTTATTATGCCCATTTGACCTGTCATTAATTATTAATAATCAAAAAATCGGCATTGTCAATCAATTTATTTTGCGGAGCTTAGTTTTATATGAATAGTAGCTGTCAGTAATACATTCCCATTGTTTTAAGGAATCTATCATATAATCCCTTACATTCATACCATATACTTTATTTAATAATTTAGAAGAAATAACGTCCTCAGTACTTCCGTAGGCAGCTATATTTCCATTGCTTAAAAGTAAAATGTTGTCAGCTAAGTTCATTGCTAAATTCAAATCATGGAATACACCTATTATAGAATGATTGCCTTCTTTAGACCAATTCTTTAAAAATTCTATTAACTCTGTTTGGTACTTTAAATCTAAGTGGTTTGTAGGTTCATCTAACAATATAATACTTGGCTCTTGGGCTAAAGTTCTTGCCAGAAACACTCTTTGAAGTTGTCCGCCGGATAAGGTATTTATTTGTTTATGCTTTACATGCAATAGGCCTACCGCTTTTAAACATTTATCTACATATTCCTTATCCTTGGAAGATGGTTCCTTAAATGTTTTTCCCTTCATATGAAGATATCTTCCTAAAAGTACGGTTTCATAAATTGTATATGAAAAATATATTGTTGAGATTTGACCCATGACGGCAATTTTCTTAGCCATATCTTTTCTCTTCATCTTTTTAATGTCCACACCATTAATTTCTATAGTTCCTTTATGAGGAATAATGCCGGAAATAGCTTTAATAAGGGTTGTTTTTCCGCAACCGTTAGGACCTATAACACAAAGATTTTCACCTTCCGCTAGATTAATAGATATATTATTTATTACATTAATACCGTTATATCCTGCTGACACATTTTGTAAAGTAAGCATTTTATCCCTTCCTTCTTGAAAAATACACATATGCAAAGAATGGCGCTCCCACTAATGCAGTAATAGCTCCTACCGGCAATTCTGAAGGAGATACGATGGTCCTGGCTACTAAATCGCAAACTACCATGAATGAGCCTCCAAAAATCATAGACATTGGAATTACTAATTTATGGCTGGAACCAAAAATTTTCCTTACCACATGAGGTGCTATTAAATCAATAAATCCTATTACACCTACAAATGCAATGGCACTTCCTGTTAGAGCTGCTGAAAGTCCAAGAAGAAGCCACTTAATTTTATGGACATCAACACCCATTGTCATGGCCTGTTCTTCCCCAAAGGTCATTATATCCATTTCTTTAGAATAACTTAGTATAATTATTGTTCCAATAACTACAATAGGGAACAGAATTACTACATTAGACCAGTCTTTTAAAGAAAAACTCCCCATTTGCCAAAATGTTAGTTGGGCAAGGTGGTCTCTTGCCATAGCCGTTATAAGTGTTAACATGGCATTGACAAATAATGAAAAAACCATACCAACCAAAATAATAGTATTATTCTCTAAACTATTATCCATTTTGGAAGCGAACTTAACTGCCAAAAATACAGTTAAAAGTCCAAATGTCAAACCTGTAGCAGGTAGAGTGAATAATCCTAAAAATGGAATATTAAATCCTGTTACTATTACTAATGCAGCTCCCAAAGATGCACCAGAAGATACTCCCAATGTATAGGAGGAAGCGAGAGGGTTTTTCAGAACTGATTGCATTATAGTACCACTGACTGCCAGGGCACCTCCTACTAGAAATGCTAACAGACTTCTAGGTAACCTTAAATTCCAAACAATTGATACAGACATAGTTGGTATAGTCGGTTTCAATGGGGTTGAAAATACTTTATTCATTATTACATTTATTACTTCTGGAGCAGGTAGCCTTACACTTCCCAATCCTACTCCCATCATTAATACTATTATACTAATTATTATAGATACTAGGATTTTAGATTTTGTTTTCATTTTAATAAATTTCCGGATATATAGCTTCAGCTATTTGCTTAAGACCTTCTATTATTTTATGGTTGCTATGGGAAGTTACATTATTATCTACCCAGTATACTTTATCATTTTTCACTGCAGTCATATTTTCCCAACCGGAACGAGATTTTATTTCTCCAACAGGATCCTCTATATAATCAACACTTGTTATAATTACATCTGGGTCTGATGAAATTATAGTTTCTTCAGAAACGGAAATCCACATACTATGATCGGATAAGATATTTTTTGCACCGATTATTTCGATCATTTCATTTAAAAAAACGCCATTTCCAAAGCTTACAATGGAAGGAGCAGCGGCAATTTCAAAATATACAGTCCTTTTATCTTCAATAGTTGCTCCGATTTCTTGGAATTTCTTTATTTGAGATTTCATATTATCAACAATTTCCATTCCTAAATCCTCAACATGGAGGGATTTTGCAAAAAACATTATATCTTCATAAATACCCTCTATACTGTCGCTTGCTGGAATATATGTAACACAGATTCCCATATCTGAGATAGGTTTATATGGGTCATTGCCTCCTACCATACTCATTCCTGTTGTATAGATAATATCTGGTTCTAAAGCAATTATTTGTTCTGCATCCGGCGTCATCATATCAAATAAAGGGATGCCTTCAGGCAAACCTTCAACATCTTCTGAATATGTATCTGCTGCAATTATTTTGTCTCCAAACCCTAGCTCTATTAATATTTCGGTATTACCTGGCGACATAGATATTATTCTATTTATTTCTTCTGGAATAGATATTTCATTTCCTGCTCTGTCGGTTGTCGGTAAATTTCCGGTAGTTAGTTCATTTTCCTCATTGCTTTCATTAGATTGAACAGGCTGGTCTACCTCCGCTTGTGAACATGCAATAAGTAAGATTGTTAAGCATAATGTTAAGGCTAGCCAAATTTTTCTTTTCATTTCTTCCTCCATTTGTATTTTTAACATAAAAAAACGTCTCGTTTCCGAAACGTAAAGTCCACAAATATTTTTGAATATCAATTTTTAACTAGGCTTTTAACCCTGAAAAGCATAGTATCTGCGGATTTTACGCGAAATATTGGCAGGTTTTCCGACTTAGAGGTCATAGCGGTTACTTTACCTTCCCGGATATCCAGTGGTTGCTTTGGCATAAAGACCGCTCTCTCATTACGGCAGCAGGACTGTTTAGGATTTTAACCTAATTCCCTATTATCGCATTACTGCGCACCAATATTGAAAGTTGTTTAGTTTAGTTAAGTATAGTACAATATTATTCGATTGTCAATTAGGAAAAAGCCTTCAATTAATTTTACACTAACAATTTTAAATATCTTCAATAACTATATCTATAAATTTATAGAATCAATGTCAATAAAAGTTTTATTAAATAAGACTATTTTCT
>JAAYRW010000123.1 GCA_012518555.1 Tissierellia bacterium | reverse complement strand
TGAAGTCAGAGTTAACGGTGCTACGGTAGATCCTCTACCTTATGTAACGGGTAAGAAATAAAGTAAACGGCGAAAGCCGTTTTTTTATTTGACACAGGGGTCGTTCGACACAGGGGGATATTCGACACAGGGGGACGGCAGGTTGCGTAATTTCAGCTTGTCGTAGCCCCACTTTTGTATGAAATTACCTTGTAATTTGATAATATATACCTTGATTTTATATAAGCATAAATTAAACTTAAAAAGGCCCGGGTTTTGGCCTCTAATATCTCTATTAGCTTCGTTGCTCCCACTATATTTATTACTCTTATTAGATTGTAGGTAAAAAAGTGCATAAAGGATTCTGCTTTTACATTTTCATTTCCTCTTGTGAGAAAGTATGTAAAGCCTAAATTTCTTTTTACTGTGCCAAAGGGATGTTCTACCATCATTTGCCTCTGCTTATAAAGTTCTTTATTTTCTACTGTTATTTTATCTACTTTATCATATATTTCTTGGTAGGGACCCCTTTTGATTACCCGACCTTTTTTTGCCGTTGTACATTTATCCTTATCCTTACACTTCATACAAGTCTTGTAATTTCTATATACCTGGTCTTTACTGCTTGGTTTACTAACATTTGCTAGTACTTCCCCGTTAGGGCATATGTATATGTCCTTTTCTTTATCGTAAATAAAGTTTTCTTTGAGATATTCTTTTTCTCCTGTTTTATTAGCACTTTTTTGTTTGGGTACTATGGTTTTAATATTATCCTTTATACATTTTTCTAGTTCCTCTCCGCTGTAATATCCCTTGTCTGCTAATACTGTTAATATTTCTTTATTGTCATCTTCTTCGTAATCTTTATCGAATTTCTTTTCAGATCCCTTAGTATCTATATCTACCTCTTTTAGTCCTAGATTCTCTATTGTTTTTGAGGCCATATTATACAATTGAGTTTGATCAGCAGGATTACTAACTACATCCACCGCTACCACTAAATGATTTTTACTGTCTACAGCTATTTGTACGTTATGAGATATATCTGTACCATTATTACTTGTGCTCATATGCTTAGCATCTGGGTCTGTTATGGATATTTCACCATTTTTTTTTATTTCTTCTGCCATTTCTGTTAGCTTTTGTATTCTTTGTTTTGCTTCTTTAAGCTTTTGTTGGATTTCATCCCTGGTGTAGCTTTCTAGTTTATCCTCAAGGTTATCATTTTCATTTAATAAATCAATATATTTATTAGCTACTTGCTCATAGTATTGAAGCATCTTTTTTACTTTATTTTTGGTGTAGCTCTTTCTTCTAGAGTTATTGGCTTTAAACTTACTACCATCTATGGCTACTATTTCCTTACCATACAAACCTAATTCATTGCATAACATACTGAATTGTTTAAAAACCTCTATCATTGACTTTTTGTTATGTTGTCTAAAGTTGGATATGGTCCTATCATCAGGCTTTAGATTGTCTAATAACCACATAACTTCTATATTTCTTTTACATTCTTTTTCTAGTTTTCTTGTGGATCTTATTCCATTAAAGTATCCATATATGTATAATTTAAGTAGGTGCTTTGGATCATAGGGTTTACGACCTATATCCTTGGGTGTTGCATATTGAAAATTTAGGGCATTTATGTCAAGGCTATCTACTAAGGCGTCTATTACTCTTACTGGGTTGTCACCTTCTATTAAATCATCTAGGGAGATAGGCAGCATGTTTAATTGATTTCTATTTTCACCTTGTATATATCTTGACATTGGAACAACCCCTTTTTATTTTAATTATACCATTAAACTATTGCAATCTCAATGGTCCGGGGCTATTCCTAATGTGTTTTATTGAAGTTGTTTTTACGCAGTCTGACGGTTCTCTTGTGTCATTTTTTTATATATTTCACAAAATCAAGGAATTATAGCATGGTTATTATATCAAGATTAAGCTAAACTATAACAAAGGGTAAGTAAAAAGCAAAAAGAACTGTCCCCATCAATTGAAAGGAAGATTCTATTGTTATCTGTTACTATTCTTGGCACAGGGGGAGGCATGCCTATACCGGAAAGATTTCTTTCCTCTGTAGTATTAAAATTTATGGGCCGCAATATTCTTTTCGATTGTGGTGAGGGAACCCAAGTAGCTATAAGGAAATTCAAAACTGGTTTTAAAGTTTTGGATGTAATTTGCCTGACCCATGGCCATGGGGATCATATTTTTGGCCTTCCGGGTTTATTATCAACCCTAGCTAACAGCGAAAGAACTGAGCCCGTTTCCATTATAGGACCAACTGGGATAAAAAAAATAATAAATGGGATGACAGCGGCTGTTAACAAGCTACCTTATTCTGTACAAATAAAGGAAGTTTCCTGTGACACCTTGCCTTTGATTATGGGTTCTGAAAGACTTGAAATTGTAGAAGATTCAGATCTCGGTGGCAAAAAACCAGACTTAATTCTATCAACCTTGCCCCTAGAACACCGTGTTG
>JAAYRW010000013.1 GCA_012518555.1 Tissierellia bacterium | reverse complement strand
CTGCCTTCAAAGGCTTTTGGAATTGATACTACAAGGTTTGTAATAAGTTTTTCCATATCTTTTTGAAAAACTTTACCTTGACCGGCAGGCAGGGAAATAGCTAGGGGTTTATCCCATTGGCTAAAGTTGTTAATATAGCACCAGTCTTCAGGAACTTGTCGTTTAGATGCTATTTTAGAAAGAACTGTATTTGTATAGGTGGATTTGCCGGTTCCTTGTGGTCCTAGTACGAAAATATTGTATCCAGGGGCTTCCATAGATAAACCGAATTCCATTGATTTAACTGCTCTGTCCTGGCCGATTACTCCTTCCAATACACTTACATCCTCCGATGTTTGACAAAAGTTTAAATCTTCACTGATACTGCAATTTTTTCTTAATTTATCCACAGCTAGCCTGTATTTTTCAGGATTATTTTTGACAACTTGCATAAGATCCTCCTTGTTTTTGGTATGGGGTAGAAAGATCAGAAAGATCTCCCCTCATCTACATTATAATGTTCATATACCCTGCTCTGTGTAGGCATAATCATGTCTTTTAATCTTTTATTGTTTTTACTCCTATGGTGAAGTAGATTATTCCCATTAGAAAGAGGACGATTGTAGGTGTAATGGCTGCTTCAAAGCCCATTCCTTTAGCCGCAATGCTTTCCATTCCTTGTATAGTCCATTTATGAGGTGTTAATTCTGCCAAAAATAAGAGTATTTTGTTATTCACAATTTCCAATGGCCACATACTGCCTCCCACCATTGCTGTACTGGTTAAGACTACCGGAGCCACTGCACTTAATTGGGCCTGGGTTTTTACTAAACTTGATATCATTAATCCCATTGATGTTATAGTAAATACATAGGCTGCTGCTACCATTCCTATGCCTGCCATAGATCTTCCCCAATCTACAGCCAGTAAATATTTTCCTCCTATAATTAATATTCCTATTTGGACTAGACCTACTAGGAAGGAAACTAGCATAGTGCCTCCTAGTATGGAAGTCATGGATAGAGGAGATATAATCATTCTTTCCCAGCTTTTATATTGCTTATCATTTAATAGTGTTCCTATGGAAAAAACCATAGTATAACTGGAAAAAAATACAGTAAATCCAATCATAGAAAGGGCAAGGTCCTGAGGGACAAGACCTAGTTTTTGTCTTATATTTTTAGGATTACTTAAAATACTGTTTCCTTCAAATAATATTTCTCCCTCTGTGGGTGGAATAAGGGTGGATATTATGGAAATTGTAGTTGATTTGCCGGCACCATTTGGCCCTAAAAGACCGAAGACTTCGCCCTTTTTAACTTGGAAACTAATGCCCTCCACTGCTTTTGTTTTACCGAAATTTTTATATAGATTCTCTATTTTTAACATCTTGCCCCCTAATTTTTAATGAAATTCGCTGGAATATCCACATCCATATCATCTATTTGAATCGTATTTTCCTCTGTTAGTAAAGGAAAGTCAAAGTTCTGATCCTTATTTATATCCCAGTTTTTTATATCTAAATAATAGTTGAACCCCACTATTCCCTCTTTTTGCTCTATTGTTTTTAAGGATATTTCTAACACTTGGTTTACAATATAGCCATCTATATCAACATAGGCAGTAAAACTGAAGTCTTGGACTTTAAATTTTTCTGCAGCTTTTAGGATACTAGCAAGGAATTCTTCAAAGCTTGTAGTGTATAGATCTTCTGTATTTGCCCTAATATTTTCTTCATAGAAATTTTTTAGCTTTTTATCCTTTACTAAAATTTCAGCAGCTTCTTCTAGTAATGTTTTTATTTGTTGGTCATTGAGCTTAATAGTGTATTCCCTTGTTTTTACTTCACCGTCAGGAGTAGTTAGTACAATAGCCTTTCCTCTAAAAACATCTTCTTCATTCATTAAAGTCAGCCACTTTTTAGTAAGTTCATCTATAGTTTGCTGGGAAATAAAGGGGTTTTCTGACTGTAAGTCTTCCCTAGCTCTTTCCTCAATTTTTAAATATTTTCCCACAATAGGCAGCTTAATTAACATTTGATCTCCCTCTATGAATACTTCAAAGTCATATCCTAAACCACCAAAGTTTAAATAATTTCTTATAGCCCTTTTTCCTAGCTCATCATCATAAACTACACTAAAGCTTCCCTCCATATCCTTAATATAATTAAGTTCTTTTATTTCTTCAGCTGTCAATCCATGAGGATTAATTTCAGTAGTTAGTATAAATTCTCCTGCTGTTTGACCCCTTCTTATCCCTGCTGTTTTTTCCGCTGCCTTTTTATACTCTGCTAAACTATTTTTATTACAGGCTGTCAACAATATTAACAGAATTAAGATAAAAGTTATTTTTCTTTTCATTGATATTTCTCCATTTTATTATTTAAAATTTATTCTCTATACTTTCTTACTATATTCTAATAAATCTATAAATAAAATAATAGTAGCTAAAATCACTTAATTAGCAAAGATAAGGTGACTTTTGGCACTATTTCTGTCTGTGGGATGAGACCTTGGTCTAGACCTCAGGGTGACGAAGATAAAAATGTGTGTAGAGCATCTGACTGACATGTGTGTAAAGCGTCTGGCTGACAAAGATGTATATGCTCAGGATAACGATATGTGTAGATTTAAGATGTTGAAAATATGTAGGGCTTTTGGGCCTATATAGTCAGGGTAATTATAAATCATTTTTAATTGTAAAAATAGCTAGTTGGGTTCTGTCTCTAAGGTCTAATTTTTCTAATATTTTAGTAAGGTAGTTTTTTACTGTACCCTGGCTTAGGAATAGTTCTTCTGATATTTCTTTGTTATTTTTACCTTCAGCTATGAGTCGGCATAGATCAATTTCTCTTTCTGTCAACAGTTTAACCCTAGGGTCCAGCTCTTTATCCACAGTATCCACAGTTCTTGCTAACTGTGAAAACTTGTCTAATACTTTTACGGCAACTTCCGATTGTACTAAGGCCCCTCCCCTATAGACAGTGCGAACAGCTTCTAAAATTTCAGCAGGGGAAGCATCTTTCAACAAATATCCTACTGCCCCGTTTTTTACTGCATGGTAAATATATTCATCATCGTTAAAAGTCGTAAGAACTATTATTTTAATATGGGGAAAGTCTTTTTTAATCATTGCAGTAGCTTCAACGCCGTTTACTTCCGGCATTTGTATGTCCATAAGGACTACATCCGGCTTTCTCAGCCTGCACAAATCATAGGTCTTGCCATTTAGAAGATTCTGAACTTTCAGAATTGAAAGAGACAGCTTGCTCAAAATTATGAGAATTGTCCAAATAGATGGTTCCATCTATGGCAAAGCCCTTTTGTGATTTAAATTCAACCCTTCCTCCTAAAGATTCTACTCTTTCTCTTATTCCCTTCATACCGAAACCTTCCACTAAGGCTATAGCTCCTTCACCATTATCCTTTATTCTGAATTTAATACTATTTGTTGAATAAGTAAGATTGATCCAAATTTTTCTTGCCTTGCCGTGTCTTACTGCATTTGTCATTCCTTCCTGCAATATATGGTATAGGGCTGAATTAGCAGGATGGCTATTAATAATTTCACCCGCAATATTTAAATTTATTTCTACTGCTGTTTTTTCTGAAAATTCATTGACTAAAGTTTCTATTACAATCTTAGGGGATAGGGATTCTTTTCCTCTTAATGTTTCTACAACTTCTCTTATGGCAGTTAGACTTTCTCTTGCTGTTTTTATGGAATTATTGATAATTTCTGTAGATTTATTTAAATCTTTTTGGGCATAATGTTCTGCCATTTGCAACTGCATTATTAAGGCTGTCATATTATGGCCTAGGGTATCGTGTATATCTCGTGCAATTCTATTTCGCTCTTCTATTAGGGAAAGTCTTTTTAATTCATGGGTATATTCTTTTAGTTGTTTGTGGGTATTTAAAAGTTCTCTATAAAGAAGGTCCTTTTTTTGTTTTTCTTCCTTGGTATGTTGTGCAAAGGCTGCTATTATTAACATCAGCATATTTACCAGGAGAAAGAAGAGCATCTGGGAAAGATTAGATAAATTAAATTTATAATATAATAAATATATGTACTTTATCATGGATATAGTTACTGTAACAATTCCCATTATAATTCCTTTTTTTAGTTGGAAAGTAAGTGCAGCTTCAAGGAAAATTATTACATAAAAAGAATGAAAGAAATAGTTTATTAAAAGACGTGAATTTTGTTCCAGCATATAAATAAGTGCCAGATCAAGAAGAAATAGCAGGAAAATTTTATTTTGATTTTCAAAATAGTATTTGAAAATATTATTAATCAAAAAAAGCACAAATATAGTTATTAGGACTAGTAGTCTTTGCTCTTGTGCATTTTCAAAGAAGAGAGCAGATAGGAAGAGGATAATAAATATTATAATTTTAAATATATATATATACTTTGTATTCTTTATCATAAATACTCCAAAAAACGTGAATGCAAGACAAGATTTGTTCCTACAATTAAAATAAAAATTTTTATTGATTTATATGTATAAATATGGTATCATTTGAATAAGATAAATAGGTAGTCGGCATAGCTGACAATGTTAAATTTTGAATGTAAAAATCCTGCCGCTCACAGGGTTTTTACTTTTTTGTCCATCAACAATAGCTAATACTAAAATTGCAAATTCAATCATTAGTTTTATAGCTTCGTATGTAGACATAGGCTTCACCTCCTTATGAAGGAATAATACCTCCTTTCATCAGGATGGATCAGCTATACCCTGCTACTACCTATTTAGTTAATATTACCACAAATATGAAATTTTGCAATAATAATTATGTATAAAAAAATGAGATTCTTCAGCTGCGGTTCAGAATGATATATGGGATAATTAGTTCAATATATCGACCATTCTGAAGGCAAAAGAAAAATCTCATTTAGTGAGGGACAAGATCTAATTGCTTATATTAAATTTTTTTCTACAATTTGTTTTACGACGAATGATGCCACGTGGTTTGCGTAGCTACCGGAGCCGAATCCTGCATCGTACCCTAATTCTTGAGCTAAGTCATGGGAAATACGAGGACCTCCGCATACTAATATTAATTTATCTCTTAAAGCTTCTGCTTCAATCATTTCAACTAATTCTGTTAAATTTGCAACATGGACGTCTTTTTGTGTTACTACTTGGGATACTAATATGGCATCTGCCTTACTTTCAATTGCTTTTGCAATAAGTTCTTCGTTGGAAACTTGACTTCCCATGTTGATAGCATCAATTCCTTTGTATCTTTCAAGTCCAAAATGTCCGTCGAAACCTTTCATATTCATAATTGCATCTATTCCAACAGTATGGGCATCAGTACCAGTACATGCTCCAACTATGACTACATCTCTTTTAATGTTTTCTGCAATATATTCTTCAACTTCTTCTCTTTCCATAAATTCCATACTTACTTTTGGAACTTCTATAGATGTGTAGTCAACTGTATGGCTGCATTTTCCGTACATTACGAAGTAGGTGTAACCTACTCCTAAATCCTTAGAATATACTACTGCCGGTTCGTCAAATCCCATTTTTGCTGCCAACTGTCTTGCTGCTTCACTTGCTTCGTCACCGTAGGGTACTGGCAAGGTGAAAGACATTTGAACCATTCCGTCATTTAATGTATCGCCATAGGGTTTTATTTTGGTTAAATCTACTTTTTGTACACTTTTCATTATTTTGCACCCCCTAACATTAAGTCAATAAAGGGATTGAAATACTTTTTATCCTTTTCTACGACACCTTCTAGGCCCTTTCCGCCGGTAAAACTTCTTTTTACTCCGCCGAACTTGCCTTTTTCAATGGTATCGAAAATTCCTTCTTTTTCTATATCTTTTAATAGTTCTTCCGCTTTTGCTAATACTTCTTGAGCTCTTTTCTGGATAATTCCATCTTTTTTATATTCTACTTCATCTCCTATAGAACGAGCATTGTTGAATATATACTGAGCATTTTCAATTGAAAGCATCCTGTCCTGAAGATGAGGAGTGTGTATTGCTTCCGTAGGCATTCCTAATAACTGCAGCCCTTGGTTAGTCCATATTGAAATTAAGTTAAACATTGCATCCTGCAAATGTCCTTTAAATATATTTCCTGTCATAAATTTAGTAGGAGGCATATATTTAAGAGGTGCTTTGGGGAATATTTCCCTAGCCATCTGGGCCTGTGCCAATTCATATAAAAATCCATTTTCTAAGTTTGGATTCATTTCAAAAGCATGACCTAATCCCATTTGTTCTTCAGGAAGTCCTGCTTTTAATGCAAATTGTTCGTTAATAAACTGGGATGCAAGTACTGTATGAGCTTCTTCATAAGCATCTGATGTAGTAAGGTAGTTATCTTCTCCCGTATTAATTATAACTCCGGCAAATCCGTTAATAATTCTTGAGAAATACTGGTCAACAAAGGTTCTTTGCATATTAATGTCTCTGAATAGAATTCCGTATAGTGCGTCATTAAGCATAACATCAAGTCTTTCTATTGCTCCCATTGCTGCAATTTCAGGCATACAAAGACCGGAACAGTAATTACATAAACGAATATATCTTCCTACTTCCTCGCCAACTTGGTCTAAAGCTTTACGCATTATTTTGAAGTTCTCTTGAGTTGCGTAAGTTCCACCAAATCCTTCCGTTGTAGGACCGTAGGGAACATAGTCTAACAAACTTTGCCCTGTAGTTCTTATAACTGCTATTATATCGGCACCTTGTTTAGCTGCTGCCTGGGCTTGAAGAACGTCTTCGTAAATATTTCCTGTTGCTACTATTACATATAAATATGGTTTTCTTCCTTCACCTATTGTGTTTAAGTATTCATCTCTTCTTGCCCTATTATTTTTAATTTTTTCTACCATTTCTTGGGCAGTTTTATAAACTGCTTCCATGATTTTATCTTCATGGGCAATGGGCAATTTTGTAATTTCAATTTGGCCGGCACTTACTTTTTCTGCAATTTCCTGTGGACTATTGCCTGTATTTACCATGGCATTTCCTATCCAAAAGGCCGCACCTGTAGACAGTCCTCCACCTTCTTTAATTGCATCTATTAATACATTTGGAAGGGGTTTTTCTACTTCGTCTACACCGTCTACGCCCATAAGGCGAGCTACAGTTCTCTCGACTGCAACTGTAGTGTTTTTGTCAATGAAATTCTGAACATCTTCTGCAATATTTCTTGCTGCCGACCGAGCGCTGTCAATTAGTTCAGGATTTAAGTTTAATTTGCTTACCATATATCCATATCCTCCTTTCAATCTGGGGACATTCCTTCATGGAGTGACCTCAAGGACTTACTTCCCACGAAAGTGTGTACCCTAGCTTACAAATATTTTTCCGCATCTTTTATAATTTCTTGGTCAATTCCTGCCATCTTAGCTATTTTTAGTGCATCTTTAGGAATATCACTGCTGTATTTTACCTCAATAAGTCTATAATCCATATATTCCTGCACTAAATCAATGCTGTTAATTTCAGCTAAATCTGTGTCTAAGGGAAGTTTAAGCCCTTTAACTTGTAAGTTTTGAACTTCTTCATCATTAGCCACATTATCGTAATGGGTTGTAAGAACGGTTATACAATCTTTCTTTTTAAGATAATTTACTACTGCCTTTGTAATTGCATAGCCTTCTTTAGGATTAGTTCCTCCTGCTAACTCATCGATTAAAATGAGGCATCTTTGTGATGAATTTTTTAAAGCTTCTTTTAAATTAACTATTTCTGCTCCAAAGGTAGAAAGACCCCTTTCAATAGATTGGTCATCTCCTACAGAAATATATATGCTTTCAAAAAGACATAGTTTGGCATATTCACAGGGGACAAACATGCCAAAACTTGCCATTGCCGCAATTTGACCTATCATCCGAAGGGAAACGGTCTTACCTCCCATGTTTGCCCCTGTTATGCAAACTACATTTTTATTAAGGTCTAAATCAATAGGAACATATTCTATTTGTTTTTCTTTCAATGTTTTTTCAAGTTTAAGATTCCTACCACCTTTTACAGTAATTTGCAGTTGGTCTGTTATTTTCGGTTCTACGGATTTAGTTTTTTGAGCGAAGTTTGATCTTGCTATAAGGTAGTCGGTTTCACCTATAACTTGAGTATTCTCTAATAGAATATTGTAGAATTTCTTTATTTCCGAGGAAATATTTTGTCGAATTTTAAATTCTTCTTCTTCTTCCTCTAAGGACAAGCCTTGGTAAATTTCTTCTAAATTATCAATTTCATGGCTGTTTCTAATTTGATAAATAATATTTAAATAATTTTCTCCAGCTATTCTTAAATTATTATCCTTATTCAGCTCTTCAATTTTTTCTTTGGCTGATTTGCTGATTATTACTTCATCTTTTAAATTTAATTTAATACTATGTTTATTTTGAATTTCTTCTTTTATTTTTTTCTTTAGTGACCTTATATTTTTCTCAGTTAGTTTTTTTTCGCTACGAATTTCTTTCAATTTTTGTGAATATTCATCATAAATGTAAAATGTATTTAGTTTTTCTCCTGCTGGATCAAGTTTTTCATATAGATGGGGCAAGGGCGTTAATTGTGATAGCTTTAAACTGTCAATAGAAATACTTCTTAATACTTTATCCATTTTTTCTACTAAAATTAGAAAATTCTTAATTTCAAACAATTCAACTTCGTCTAAAACCTGATTGTTTTTAGCCCGGTCTATGGTTTCATGGATGTTTTTAACATGCTTTAATAAATCTATAATCTCACGCCTTTGTCTAAGTTCCATAAATGCCCTAATTTTATTGAACTCTATTTTAAGGTCTGCCTCTTGACCTCTTTTAAAAGGCTTTGCTTCTAGCTTAGCTTTAATTCCATATTCGGTAATAGGTCTTACTTGATTAAAAATATAGTCTATATTTGTATTTCTAATCGTATTTTCTGTCATAAAGTTTTTCACTCTTCATCACCGCCCGATACCACATCAAGTATTTTTATCCCTGGCAGGATTTTTTCCATACTTTCTTTTAAAAGCTGACTATCAAAGAAATATCCTGCCGGAGATATAGGATTTAAAGTTACTGCTAGAACATTTATTTTATTCATAGTTTCAACCTTAAACCCCTTACGCTTCATACCATTCCACAAATTTATATCTGTGAAAATTTTTGTTCCGTCCTCTACTATTAATTTAATGCCTCTTAAATATTTATTTTCCCTTAGATCTTTTAATAATGCAGATGTTACGGCACCTTTTACAAAAACATGGGTTGTTTTCTCATTAATTAATTCATTGATTTTTTTGCCGCCGGTAATACTAGTTACAATATTGGGGGTTATAGTACTACCATCCTCCTGCAATATAGAGGTTTTATTAACCTTTTTGAAAATCTCTTTAACATGGCTAGCTACTTCTTTAAGGCTATAACATTCTACTTCATGGGCTGTTTTTTCTAAAACTTTTTTCATATCTCTACTTAGTACAGCTCCAGTTGCAATAATACAGGCATCTGTTATAAGGGGAGATGAAACTGCCTTTCTATCTATAGCTCCGTCTATGAATACTATTTCTGCTCCGTAGTATTTCAAACGTTCTGCAACATATTTCATATCCCTTGCACTGACAGGTCCCGCTACTTCTATATAGCCTCTTTGTCTTATCCTTACTATTATTACTTCACCCATGGCAGTTGTTATTCCCGTTGTTTCCAATATTTCTGTCTTTGCCGTGGAAAGTAGTAAGGCTTTTTTTGCCGTTGCAAGGTACATGCCTTCTGTTACAAGTATAGGTGGTTTTTCAGTTTGGGTTACTAGGTCTATCCTTTCTCCGTCTCGCCCGGTAGAAGTTATACCTACATTAATATTGTAATTATCCGCCTCTTCTATGAGATAATTAAGGGTTACGGTCTTGCCTGCATTTTTTGCAAGACCGATTATTGATATAGTTTCGTAATTGTTATCTTTTATAGTTTCAATTAATCTCATAAAAGCCCTCGTTTAGTCAGTTTATCGTTAATATTAAGCGCGCAGTCTCATTCACCAAAATATTTGCTCCCTATGGTCGCATATTTTGGGAATTCCTTGCGAATGACCTACCAACCATTTTTCAGGAAAAAACTCTGAAAAATGGGGTTAGGGCATCTTACTTCTTTGTTCGATCTCTTCTTGCTAGTTTTGTAGGTTCTAATGCTAAGTCGTTTCCTTGTAACAATCCTGCAACTCCTGTCAATGGATCTTCCTTCTTACCCTGACAAACGTCACATCTGCATTCTAATTCAGGTAAATGAGGTTCTGTATATGTTGTAATAACACCTTCATAGTTTCTTAATATCACTTTGTCTGCTGATTGGGATATTAGATAGTTAGGCATTACTGGTATTTTACCGCCGCCTCCCGGTGCATCTACAACGAAGGTAGGAACGCTATAGCCTGAAGTATGACCTCTTAAACTTTCCATTATTTCAAGTCCTTTTGCCACAGGTGTTCTAAAGTGTTCAATTCCAAGGGAAAGGTCGCATTGATAAATGTAGTAGGGTCTTACTCTGTGCATAACTAATTTATGAACTAAATCTCTCATAATATGAGGACAGTCGTTAACACCTCTTAACAATACTGACTGGTTTCCTAAAGGAATACCTGCATCTGCTAACTTTCTTAAAGCTTCTATAGATTCAGGAGTAAATTCATTTGGATGATTAAAGTGAGTATTCAGCCAAATTGGATGGTATTTTTTAAGCATGTTTACTAAATCGTCAGTTATACGCTGAGGTAAAACAACAGGTGTCCTTGAACCTAGACGAACTATTTCAACATGGGGTATTTCTCTTAACTTACTAATTATATATTCTAATTTTCTGTCTGAAACTAATAAACAGTCTCCTCCAGATAATAATACGTCTCTAACTTCAGGAGTATTTCTAATATATTCTATACATTTATCGATATTTTCCATTCCGACTTCATCATCAGACTGTCCTGCAAATCTTCTTCTTGTACAGTGTCGGCAATACATTGAGCATTGGTCTGTTATTAAGAACAAAACTCTGTCTGGATAACGATGAGTTAATCCCGGTGCCGGTGAATCTGTATCTTCAGCTAAAGGGTCTACCATATCTGCAGTACTTTGATGTGTTTCCACAAATGTAGGTACTGCTTGCATTCTTATAGGATCTCTTGGATCTTCCTTATCCATATGGGCTGCATAGTAGGGTGTTATTCCCATTCTAAATTTTTCTAATACTCTATTTATATCCTCTTCTTCTTGTTCTGTAACATTAATTATTTTCTTTAATTTTTCTACTGAGTCTATTCTATTTTCTACTTGCCATCTCCAGTCATTCCACTCTTCCGGCTTCACATCTTTCCAAAGTTCTATCTCATTATAATAAGCCATGTTATTATTACCTCCTTAAATAATTTAAACAAGCTAGCATCCCAACAAGTGGGATGGCATAGCTTATTTCAGACTTACTTATGCATAGAGTTTTGTGAATAAATCTCTTAAACCTTTGTGCTCTCTCATTATTTGTAATGCTATATCTGCATGGCCTTTGGTGTATCCGTTTCCTACAATCATATTAACATCCTTGCCTACACCTTCGGCACCTAGCGCTGCCTTTGTAAAACTTGTTGCCATACTGAAGAAGTATACAATACCTTCGTCCTTTGTTGCAAGTATTGCAGACATTTCACAGTTTTCTCTCGATACACAGCTTATAACTACGTCACATAATTCTCCGTCTGTTGCTTCCATAATTTTCTCATATACTTCAATTGCATTTGTACCATCTGCTTTTACAAAAGCATCAGCTATTCCCAGTTCCTTAACCATATTAAGAGATTCATCTCTACGAGCTAAGCAAATTACTTTTCCATTGGGACCTACTTTTTTCTTTGCTTCATACAAGCATAGTAAACCTGATTTCCCACCACCGCCAACTACTAATACCGTGTCTCCCTCTTTAACCCATCTTTGAGTTTGTGCAGGTGCACCAGCTACGTCTAAAACTGACATTGCAAGATTTTCCGGTATATCGTCGGGAAGTTTTGCATAAATTCCACTTTCAAACAAAATTGCTTTACCTACTACATCGACTTGATCTATTTCCTGTCTAACTGTTGTAATTTTCTCCAATTTTAATGGAGTTAGTGATAGTGAAACTAATGTTGCTAATTTGTCTCCAACTTTTAGGTCAGTTTTTCCTTCTAGAGCAGGGCCTATTTCTTCTACATTACCTATTAGTATTCCGCCTGAACCTGTTACAGGGTTTTGATGTTTCCCTCTTTCGGCAACGATACCCATCATAATTTCTTTAATTTTCTCTTCCTGGCCGCCTGCTTGATCTCTAATTTGTGTAAAGCTTGCAGAGTCAATATTTAGTGTTTGTACATTGATAAGTATTTCGTTGTCGTAAATCTCCATTGTATTATCAATCTTTAATGCCGGTTGAGGTAATATACCTTTAGGTTCTATTACCCTGTGTGTTCCATAAGGGTTTCCTTTTTTAATCATAGTTCCTCCTAAAATCAAATCTTTAATGGGTTTATTAATGGGTGTTAAATTGGGTGCATTCAACAATATATTTGCAATATTCATGCCAACTATCCACAAAAATGTAATTGGCTATTTTGCAACGTTTTCAGAGTTCTTGTTTTTGGAATATTTAGTTAAGTGCCAAAAATTCAGCTTTTGTCTTGCTCCATAAGTGGTTTTTTGATATAATAGCGGTAGAATAAGGCGGGGGACACAGCTCTTTCTTTAGGAATAGTCTTTGAGGTCAGAGGAAGGTCCCCAAATTATAGTTAGCACATATTTGATAGTTATAGTATAATATATTTAAAGATTAGTAATTTGGAAGGTGTAAAATGGACGATAGACCAATTGGAATATTTGACTCTGGTGTAGGAGGCTTGACAGTTATGAGGGAAGTAATAGAACAGCTTCCCTATGAGGATATAATTTATTTAGGGGATACCGCAAGAATTCCCTACGGCTCTAAGTCAGAGCAAACGATTAAAAAGTATGCTCAACAATGCTCTAGATTTTTAAAAAGTAAAAACGTTAAAACTATTGTAGTTGCTTGCAATACAGCAAGTTCCATAGCTCTTGAGGACTTAAAAGATAATTTTGATATTCCTGTTATAGGAGTTATAGAGCCAGGTGCCAGAAGTGCGTCTAAGGCTACATCTAACGGTAAAATCGGAGTTATAGGTACTACTGCCACTATAAACAGCAATGCTTACCAAAATAAAATTATGGAATTTCTCCATAGTGCAGAAGTAATAGGTATACCCTGCCCTCTTTTCGTTCCTATTGTAGAAGAAGGATGGGAATATTCTCAGGTGGCAGAATTAACAGCAGAAAAATACTTGACAGAATTGACGGAACACCAGGTAGATTCTTTAGTTTTAGGCTGTACTCACTATCCCATACTTAGGTATACTATTAAAAAAGTAGTAGGTCCTAATGTAAAATTAATTAATCCTGCCTTTGAAACGGCTAAAGATTTAAAAAGTCTTTTAAAAGAGAAAAATCTTCTAAATGAATTTAAAGGAAATCCAAAATATGAATACTACGTAAGTGATGCTCCGGAAAAATTAAGAAGAATAGGCGGAAACTTTCTAAAAAAAGAAATTGATAATCTTTATAAAATAGCAATAGATAATCTTTAAAAAAGGAGATAGTATGGAAAATGTAAAGGTTAGAATAAACACTAGCCAAACTATTGACCAAGCAGGCAATGAAGATGTTATTGAACTGCTTACAGAGGCAAGTTTAGAAAAACTAGATGAATGTTTTGTTATAAATTACGATGATAGTACTATGACAGAGCAAGAGGGAAGTCGTACCAGATTAAAAATATATAAAAATAAAATGTTAATGACTAAGGTTGGTGTTTATTCTACAAAAATGGAATTTGAAGAAGGAGTTAGCTATAATAATTTATATACTACTCCCTATGGTAACTTTGATTTGGAGTTTATTACTATCCTTTACGACAATAAGTTAAATGAAGAAGGCAAGGGTAGTGTATATATTGAATACAAAATCATATTTGCAAGTTTAGAAGAAATCTATACCAAGTTAAATATTGATATTTTTTAATCAATCTTGATAGATGAAAAGACGAACGATGTCGCTTAATTTTCGGCATGGTGCGCTTGATATTCGGCACAGAGGAGAAGGTTATGGATATTAAATATTTTGATGCATTGATAGAAGCTATAGAGATTATAAATGATGGAATTCACATAGTTGATGCAAGTGGTAAAATTGTATATTACAATCCTTCGGCAAAGCAATTAGATGAGATTGATGCAGAAAAAACCATAGGTAGGCATATACTTGAAGTCTATCCTTCACTTACTTTTGAAACCAGTACACTTCTTAAAGTTTTAAAAACAGGCAAGCCCTTGTACGATGTTGAACAAAATTTTGTCAATTATAAGGGTGTCAAAATTTCTACATTAAACTCAACTATTCCGATATTTTATAATAATAAAGTTATAGGTGCTTTGGAAGTTTCCAGAAATATGACTAAAGTAAGAGAATTGTCTGAAAGAATTGTAAACTTGCAAAAGGAGCTGTATGATGTTAATACGGAAACAAAAAAGAACTCTAAGCCCATGGCTAAATTTAATTTTTTGGATATAATTGGTCAAAATAAAGAAATGCTTAAACTTAAATCTTTGGGTCTTAAAGCTGCTCTATCAGATTCTCCTGTTATGGTTGCAGGAAGTACGGGAACAGGAAAAGAACTGTTTGTTCAGTCAATTCATAATTCCAGCGAAAGAAAACATAAACCCTTCATTGCTCAAAACTGTGCGGCACTTCCTAACAATCTTTTGGAAAGTATATTGTTTGGTTCTGTAAAGGGAAGTTTTACGGGAGCTGAAAATAGACCTGGCTTATTTGAACTAGCCGATGGAGGAACTTTGTTTTTAGACGAGATAAATTCCATGCCATTAGAACTTCAAACTAAGTTACTTAGGGTAATTCAAGACGGCCGAGTTAGGAGAGTAGGCTCAGTTAAAACTACAGACGTAGATGTAAGAATTATATCTGCCATTAATACGGATATAAGAACAGTGGTAGAAAGCAAGCAATTAAGACAGGATTTATTCTTTAGGTTAAATGTTATAACTTTAGTAATCCCAGACCTTGCTAAAAGAAGGGAAGATATACCTCTTTTAGTAGATCACTTTATAAAAAAATATAACGAAAAATGTAATAAGTTTTTTAATGGCATTTCAAAGGAAGTAATGGATATATTTATGGAGTATCCATGGCCTGGCAACGTCAGAGAGTTAGAACACGCAATTGAAAGTGCTATATCATTATACGATGGAGAAATTATAAGGGAAGAACATCTTCCTTTCCAATTTAAAAACTTTCAACCAAAAAAAAGCGACATTTTTGGTAACGGAAGTATTCAACCTTTAAATTTAGCCGTTGAAAAAGTTGAAAGAGAAATAATTACTTCTGCCTTAGAACAGACTGACTACAATATTACAAAGGCTGCAAAATTAATAAGTGTTCCAAGGCAAACACTTCAATATAAAATAAAAAAATTAGAAATACAGTTTTAAGGAGCTTATATGAAAATACTAGCAGATAAATCAAATAAAATTTTATTGAAAAATGGAAAAATTATCGATGAAAACGGACTTGTTTCAGAAAGTAGAAATATCTATATTTCTGAAGGGAAAATAGAAAAAGTTACCGACCAAGTAATTGATGGCTATGAAGAAATTGACTGTACTGGATATTACATTAGCCCTAGTTTTGTTAATCTTCACACCCATTCTCCAATGAATATAATGAAGGGGATAGCTGAAGATATTTCAATCGAAAATTGGTTTAACGAAAGAATATTTCCTTACGAAAGTAAGTTGGTAGGAGAGGATGTTTATTGGGGAACTTACTTAGCTGCAGCTGAAATGATCAATAACGGTGTTACAGCATTTGCAGATCATTATTTCTTTCAGGAATTTGTTTACAAAGCAGTTGAAGATATAGGTATAAGAGCAGATATAGCCACCAATATATTCGGTCTTGCAGATGATTATGAAAAACAATTAAAGGACTCTATAGAATTTGTAAAAAAATATAAAGGAAAAAACGAAAGAATTGGCTTACGCTTAGGACCTCACGCACCCTATACATGTCCTGCAGAAAAGTTAACAGAAATAATTAATGCTGCAAAAGAGTTAAATGTTGGCATACATATTCATCTATCTGAAACTAAGGAGCAAGTAGAAGACAGTATAAAGCTTACGGGAAAAACTCCTTTTGAAGTTTTGTATGAAAGTGGAGGATTTACTCTTAATACTATTATTGCCCACGGTCTATGGCTTACTGAGGAAGATTTAAAATATTTAAATGATAAAACATTTTTCGCCTTAAGCCCTAAAACCTATATGAAGTTAAGTATGGGTAAGGGAAATATATATAAATTAAAAGATTCAATTAATTATTCTTTTGGAACAGATGGAGCTGCCAGCTCAAATACACTAAGTCCTTTAGAACAAGCACGACTTTTCGCACTTAATGGAAAGTTTTTAACTGATAATCCAGTGGATTTTAAAGTAGAAGATATTTGGAAAAAATTAATGGATGGACATAGAGCCTTAAACTTTAATACGGGAAAAATTAAAGAAGGATATAGTGCTGATTTATTAATATGGGATTTAAATCAAGTAACAACTTTCCCCTTATATAATGAACTTACTTCAATTATTTACAGTTCAACTGCAGAAAATATCAAATGTACAATGGTTGAGGGAGAATTTCTAAAGTATGATGGAAAGTTAAAAGCAAATGTTCCCAATATATTAGAAAATGTAAAAAGAATTCAAGAAAATATTTTGCTTAGAGGCAAGGGAAAGGGTAAGGTGGAATATTAACCTTAGCCCTTAGCCCTGCTTATTTTGGAAGGGATATGGCATAATTATTATTGTACTTTGCTGCAGTTATACCTGTTTTTTCTACCCTTCCTTTTTCTACAAATTCAAATATTTTTGACTTTAATTTAATATTTTCTATTCCTCTTTTTGTTTTAATAGATTCTATTTCTTCAGGACTTAATATTTCCTGAAGTTTTTCTTCTGTTTCTATGTCAATTACAGCTAGATCCTTATTTTTCCCAAAGTCAAGGAAACACATGGGTGGAAACATTACACACCACCAGTTATTGCCTTCCCCTTGTCCTATTTCAATTCTGACGGCATCGTAATAGCCTTCTGGTAAAACTATTTCTTCATAAACCTTTCGAGGAAATTTATAATTTCCGTAATATACGCTTATATCATAGCCATAACCTTCATCTTTTATTACTTTTTCCGCCTGGGACCTTATTAGATGGATTTTTTCAATAATTGTTTTTTCACTTTCCTCCTTAGAGCCGACATTTTCAAACTCTTCATTAAAGCTAGTAATTACTTGGTTTCTTACTTTATACTTCAACTGTTGATCGTCGACACTATCAGAATTTGCCACTACATGAAGTCTTATTAGCTTATTATTTAATTTAGCCATTGTAGTATAAGCTTCAACACTATATGCAATTGTAATTGCAAAAACTACTAAAAGTGCTGAAATTAATATCTTCTTATAATATTGCATTTTCCCTCCTATTTTACTAATCCTACGCTTAGTATTTCCATATTGTAATGGACCTTAATACTTGCTTCTGCAAATACCTCATCGTATTTATCCATTATTTTTTCATACTCTTTTTTATGATATTTATAAAGTTTATCATTGATTCTTAATAAATCCACTTTGTATATATTTTTAAGTTTATCAACAGTGGCTGTAGTTCTTTGGGAAATTGTTTTAATAGATTCATCTTTTACTTTATTTAAAAAGTTTTTGTCTTCTAAGCTATTGTTTCCAATAATAAATGAATCTACATAACAGTAAAGGGTAATATAGTAATCTACAGTTAGTTTTTCATCTTGTAAATTGATTTTGTCAGTCTTAGTTATATTTGCGGCTCCTATTGCCATGGTAATGTCCTCTAATTCAATGTTGATATTTCTTATATTTGCATTTGTAGGGTCTAATAGCAGCATTACACATTCTAATTCATCTGTTTCCAAAAATCCTACTAATTCATATTCTTTTACTATTGCGGCTTTTTCTATTTTTAAACTATCTTGGTTAGTTTCAACTACCGGTACTAGGGCACTTCCTCTTTGACCTAAGTGAAGTATTGCTTCATCGAAAGTGTATATATCCTGGTAGCTTTCTCTTTTTAATTTTACTAACATATCGCTTAAAAATCTCCCCACTATGGGATTGCTAGGTATTTCTGCCTTAATTATCTCTTCAGCCTTTCCTTTTGCTATACAGATTTTTACCCTACGGTTCATTTGAGGAGATCTTTGAATCTCGTCAAATATTTTCTTTACTGTTTCTGAGTCTCTTGCTAATTCTTCACCTAGTACTATAACTTGCATAAGTCTGTCGGAAATTACTTTTTCAGAATGAAGATAGCTAAGGTTGTAGAAATCTGCAAAACTTTTATTTTCCATTGAATTAACTAATCTTTCATCTTCACTTCCTTCGTTAATTTTCGGTATTTCAGAAGTAAATTTCAGTTCATCCCCTTCTTTGTCAATTCCTAGAGCAAATAAGTATTCTCTTTTATTTATTTCAACACTGTCCCAACAAGCGGACAGAAGTAATATTAGTAATATTAATAGTAATAGTATAATCTTCTTCATCTAAACCTCCGCCTATGTAGCTCTTTTTCTATTGCTCAGGTAAGCAACAATTATAGGAATTAAAAAGTTTAATCCGCTTATGATGTAGATAGGCATATGTATATAGGGAAACATCATGTACATGCCTGGAAGTGCTGCTGCCATTATGTATAGAATAGGTATTTGAATATATATAAAGTAGCCATTTTCTTTAGTTTTAAATGTTTCCTGCATAGCTAAATTAGTGAAATAGGCTAAAATACATATACTGGTGAAAATTACTATCATTTGAAAGCAAAGACCTACAATTTCCGTACTTTCGAAGAAAAAACCCGGTATATTAACAAATTTCATAATTGAAACGAAGGGCCAAACAAGGTTTGCAGCTTCCTTCATTCCAAATTTAACTATAATGAGCAAGTAACTTCCAATATACAAGAATGAACTAATTATAATAAATAATTTATTAGTTCTAAAATTCTTTCCTTTTTCAGATACTCGGCTGTTAGAAAACATCAATACTGAAAACCCTAAAAAGCTAAGCATAGTAGAAGGTATTGACCTAACAACTCCTTCTATATCTGCTGGATATATAGGAAAAATATTAGAATAATCTGCATAATAAGTAGAAAATATTATGGTAAGTAGGTATGGTATTAAGGCTACTAATAAAGCAATATTGGTAATGTTGGCAATTATCTGAATTCCTTTTTTAGTTGCATAGGATGCAGTTAATAAAATTACGATAATTATAGTACTTAAAGGACTTCTAAAAAGCATCATTAATTTTATTTGTTCTGCAAAGTCTTTCATCAACAAACTGTTTATGGTTAAAAACATAAGAATATAGTATATTCCTATAGCTTTTGCTATATATTTAGGAAATAGTTTATCCGAAATACTTATAATTGTATCTTCTTCATGGTTTTTCATTGATTTATTAATTAATCTTGTAGGCAAATATAACAATATTGCAGCTATTATAATCGTAATCCATCCTGTAGGCCCATCAATTTCTGTAAGCATTATAGGCATTAACATAGATTGAAGTACGAATGAAACCATTACTAATATTGACAAATTCTGGTAGGGTGTAATATCCTGATTAAACATTTTTCCTCTCTTTTTTTTCTGTATGTAAATATTGTGGTTTTCGAACCATAGTTTTTATTTTTGGTCTTATAACCGTATCTCTTAAATCTCTTCTATGTTCCACAAAACTGGTAAATGGTGTTAAATATGGAACTCCGAAACTTTTTAGAGTACATAGATGTATAATGACGAAACTTAGTCCAATGGATATACCAAACAATCCAAAGGTTGCAGCTAATATAATAAAGCCAAATCTTATCATTCTTAAAGTTGTGCTAAAATTATAGCTAGGTATTGTAAAGGAAGCTATTGCTGTTAAAGCAACTATAATTACTGCCAAGGGAGTAATTAAACCTGCCTCTACTGATGATTGGCCTATTACAAGCCCTCCTACTAGACCTATAGTAGAACCTACAGGACCGGTAATTCTAAGGGATGCTTCTCTTACAAGCTCGATTACCAACTCCATTAAAAGTGCTTCAAAGTAAGGAGGAAATGGCACATTTGCCCTGGATGCAGCCACATAGAGTGCTAACTGAGTAGGCAATAAATTAGGGTGGTATTGGGTAACAGCTACATATATTGCCGGTAGTAACATGGTTATAGGCAAAGCTAAGTACCTTATCATACGAGTGATACAAGAAGGCATCCACCTTTCATAATAATCTTCTGAAGATTGCATAAAAGAAACTAAAATTGCCGGAGCAATTAAAACAGAAGGCGTATTATCTATAGCTATTACTACTCTACCTTCTAAGATTGCAGAGGCAGCCGCATCAGGTCTTTCTGTATTTTCAATTTGGGGAAAGGGTGAATAACTATCATCTTCTATCATTTCCTCAATGTAGGAACTTTCTAAAACTGCTTCTATATCTATATTATTAATTCTTTTTTCAACAGTTTCTAAAACTGTTTTGTTGACGATATCGTCTATGTACATAATTGCTATATCTGTTTTAGATCTTTTTCCTACTTGGGCGTATTTAACTTTCAGCTTTGGATCTTTTAACCTTCTTCTTATTAAGGTTATATTAACTTTCATGGTTTCATTGAAACCGTCTCTTGCTCCTCTTATGAGAGTTTCTGCAGAAGGTTCCTGAATACCTCTCATTGGCCATCCTCGAGAGGATAGCATAATAGCTTTAATACATCTATCTAAGATAAGTACTGTTTCACCGGAAAGAATTTTATCTACAATTTCCTCTATAGTGGTGATTATCTGTATTTCAGAAGTTGCAATATTTGACTTTGCCACTGCATCTAGTAACTGTGTATCAGAAATATTTTGAATTTTAGAAATATCTAAGCCAGAAAGTATGGTTTCAATTGCATAATCACTTATTGCTTCCTTAGTTGTCATACCGTCTACATAAATAAGAAGCATTTTTAGCTTTTGACTTTTTCCAGCCTCAAGTTTTCTAAAAATAATATCATCAGCATTTTCAAAAATACTTCTTAAAATTTGTTCATTAGTTTGTAGATCCTTATGAATATTTTGCTTTAAATCGATCTTTTTCATTTATCCTCCTACATAAATATTACACTTGCAGCTGCTATTGCCAAAATACCGTAAACTATTCCCGTAAATCTTACTATTTTATAATCTCTGTAGTAGTTGTTCTTTTTTAGATGTTTGCTTGTTTTAAATATTAGGATATAGCTAATAATTAAAAATATAATTATTACATCACTAGTTATAATTCTTTTTAAATCATTTAAAAAAAACATAGTATCTCCCTTTTGTGGATAAGCTATTAGTAATATTTACAATTTTAGGGTATTTTATACTAAGAAAATTAAAAAATAAAAAAAACTTCCCTTAAAATGTAGAAAAGTCTTTTCAATAGTAGTTTTTTTCAGTTAGATGTTAATTTTACTTAAGTTTGTATTTTTGTTTTTTTCTTACTAATGTAGAAATATCTATTCCTAACTTTGAAGCTGCTTCTTTCATATTTTTAGATAGAGCTAAAGTTGTGTTAATTATTTCTTTTTCATATTCTTCAATTTTTTCTTTTAATGTTTTATGGTCTGATAAAAGTAAGTTATCGTTAAAGCCTTCAGGTAAATCACCAAACATTAAATTCTCTCTAAATAAATCTGTATCTATAATAGCATCATCTGCCATAAGCACTAATCGTTCAATTATATTTTTTAATTCTCTAATGTTACCAGGCCATTCATACATTAGGAAATTTTCTAAACCTCTTGAAGAAAAATAACAATTCTTACCGTATTTATTGTTGTAATATTGTAAAAATTGAGTAGATAAAGGAATGATATCTTCCTTTCTATTTCTTAAAGGAGGTATGATAAAAGTTACTACATTTAACCTATAATATAAATCTGCTCTGAATTTCTTTTCCTCTACCAATTTCTTTAAATCATGGTTTGTTGCGGCAATAATACGAGCATTAAATTCAACTGGTTCAGTCCCTCCAATTCGATAAAATATTCGATCGTTTAAAGCACTTAATAGTTTAACTTGCAAGGTATAGGGCATGTCCCCAATTTCATCTAAGTACAAGATACCACCATTAGCTTCTTCAGAAAGTCCTTTCTTGCCGCCTTTTTGAGCACCGGTAAAAGCACCTTCTTCATAACCAAAAAATTCCGATTCAAGTAAATGTTCCGGTACGGCACTACAATTAATTTTTATAAATTTGCCTTCATTACGGTTACTTATTCTATGAATATATGATGCTATGAAATCCTTGCCTACTCCTGTTTCTCCTAAAATTAACACCGTACTATCTACATTGGCTATTTTTTTAGCTTTTTTATAAATTTTTTTCATTCTTTCGTTATTTATAACTTCAATAGAACTATCGTTAACTTGCTCCTTATTTATAACTTCAATAGAACTATCCTTAACTGGATCCTTTTTATTGTAATCATTTTTATATAAGTTTTTTTCTTGAGTTATAGACTTCATTAGTACGTCTAATTCAGATACGTCCCTTATGACGGCTATTGTTTTTGAAAGTTCTCCATTTTCATCAAAAATAGGAGAGCCAGAAACTAAACACCTTTGACCTTTATAATAGTTGTTTATAGTCGATACGGGACCCATTGTTTCTATAACTTTGGCACAGCAAGAGTTTGGAAGAATTTTGTATTTTCGTAGTTCATATACTGTTTTCCCTATAATTTGTTCTCTACTTAATCCTGATAAATTCAAAAATGCATCATTTACATAGATGGTTGTCCCTAATTCATCGGTTATATATATACCATCCTTTAATTTGTTAAGCATTTCATTGTAGAGATACTGTTGGCTGTTTAATCTTGAAATTTGTTTTTCAAGTTCATTTCCTATTGAAAAATCATAAAAAAAGAAACTGTATAGTTCATAGTTGTATAGTTTTAGCTTGCTGTGGATAAGATAGTAGACAGAGTTGTCTATGGATCTTACAGAGTATAAATCTTCCATTTTATCAACTTTAATATCATGGAAAAAAAGTGTTATTTTTTTATTTATTATGTCTTTATTAATGATATTTTCATTAAAATATTCATTACAATATAAAACATTGAATTTCTCATCGGTTATAACAAAACCTGTATTAAAATTATATTTAAAAAACTGCATCTTCATCCTCAACTTTCTTTATATAACAAATAGATGTTTGATATTTTTTTGACTTTATGTTACAATTATTATAAATATATTATATTATTATATATGCAGTTTTGCAATAACTTTTTATGGATATATGCATTTTTGCATATGCAAGTGAAAAATAAATGCTAATTACCCTTTAAATACAACACTTATAGCATTTATAGTTATTGGCATAATAATTGCTACTATATAATAGTATACAATTTAAAAAATTTAGGAGGTTACTTATGAAAAAAGCAGTAATCGTTTCAGCTGCAAGAACACCTATAGGATCTTTTGGCGGTGCTTTTGCAAAACTATCAGCAGTTGATTTAGGAGTTGCAGCAGCTAAAGAGGCAATTAAGAGAGCAGGCATAGAACCATCAATAATTGACGAAGTTTATTTTGGAAATGTTCTAGGTGCAGGCTTAGGTCAAAACGTAGCAAGACAAGTAAGCTTGGGAGCTGGTGTTCCTATTGAGAAACCAGCATTAACAATTAACATGGTGTGTGGTTCCGGCTTAAGAGCTATAAGTATGGCAGCACAATTTATCGAAAACGGTCAATCTGACGTTATACTATGTGGCGGAACTGAAAGTATGACTAATGCTCCATATCTATTACCAAAGGCAAGATGGGGACATAGAATGGGTGACGGAAAAGTTATTGATTACATGATTAATGACGGTTTATGGGATGTTTATAATGATTACCATATGGGAATAACTGCAGAAAATGTAGCTGAACAGTATGGTATTACTAGAGAAGAGCAAGATGCATTTGCAGCACAAAGTCAAAATAGAGCAGAAGAAGCTCAAAAAGCAGGTAAATTCGCTGATGAAATAGTTGCTGTAACTATACCTCAAAGAAAAGGCGATCCTCTAGTTATAGATACGGATGAATATCCAAGACATGGTGCAACAGTAGAAAAAATGGCTAAATTAAGACCTGCATTTAAAAAAGACGGAACTGTAACGGCAGGAAATGCTTCAGGGATAAATGACGGTGGAGCAGCTCTTATAGTTATGAGTAAAGAAAAAGCTGAAGAATTAGGAATAGAATATTTATGTGAAATAGCAGGCTATGCATCTGCAGGAGTTGATCCTAAAGTTATGGGTCTTGGTCCTATACCTGCAACTAAAAAAGCATTAGACAATGCTGGTTGGAAAGTAGAAGACTTAGATTTAGTTGAAGCAAATGAAGCTTTTGCAGCACAAGCTTTGGCAGTAACAAAAGAATTAGGTTTAAACCCTGAAATAACTAATGTAAATGGTGGAGCAATTGCTTTAGGTCATCCTATTGGAGCTTCAGGAGCAAGAATCCTTATAACCCTTATTTATGAAATGCAAAAAAGAGACCTTAAAAAAGGTCTTGCAACCTTATGTATAGGTGGAGGAATGGGAACTTCCTTATTAGTTGAAAGATAATTAATCAAATACTTAAATACTTAGATAGTATGGGGAATATTAAATAATTATTCCTCACCTATCTCTTAACATAAAATGAAAGGATGATAAGATGAGTAAAATTATTTCTATAAAAGAAGCTGCCGATAAAGTTACAGAAGGTATGTCAATTATGGTAGGCGGTTTTTTAGCAAATGGTACGCCAGAAAATTTAATTGATGCTTTAGTTGAAAAAAATGTAAAAAACTTGACGCTAATTTGTAATGATACAGGTTTCCCTGACAAAGGTGTAGGTAAAATGGTAGTTAATAAGCAATTTAAAAAGATTATTGCTACTCACATAGGAACAAATCGTGAAACAGGAAATCAAATGAACTCAGGAGAAACTGAAGTTGAATTAGTTCCTCAAGGAACTTTAGCTGAAAGAATAAGATGCGGTGGAAACGGCTTAGGAGGATTTTATACACCTACAGGCGTAGGAACTGAAGTTGCTGAAGGAAAAGAAGTTAGAGAATTAAACGGCAAAGAATATGTTTTTGAAACTCCTATAAAAGCAGATGTAGCATTACTTAGAGCTTCAGTAGTTGATAAAAAAGGTAATATGATATTTAACAAAACTATGAAGAATTTCAATCCAGTAATGGCAACTGCTGCAGACTTAGTTATTGTTGAAGCTGATAAAATAGTTGAAATAGGAGAAATTGACCCAGAGCACGTTATGTGTTCAGGAATATTTGTTGACTATATTGTTGGAGGTGACGAATAATGGACGCAAGGCAAGTTATAGCAAAAAGAGTTGCTCAGTTATTAAAAGATGGTGATGTTGTTAACTTAGGTATAGGTCTTCCTACATTAGTAGCAAATTACGTACCAGAAGATATGGATGTAACTTTTCAATCAGAAAATGGTTTCTTAGGTTTAGGTGCCGCTCCTGCAGAAGGAGAAGAAGATTGGGAATTGGTAAATGCCGGTGGAATGCCTTCATCAATAGTTCCTGGTGGAATGTTCTTTGACAGTTTAACTTCCTTTGGAATTATTCGTGGTGGTCACGTTGATGCTACAGTACTAGGTGCAATGGAAGTAGATGAAAAAGGAAACCTTGCAAACTGGAAAATTCCCGGTAAGATGGTTCCTGGCATGGGTGGAGCAATGGACTTAGTTGTAGGAGCTAAAACAGTTGTAGTTGCTATGGTTCATACTCAAAAAGGAAATCCTAAAATTTTGAAAAAATGTAAACTTCCTTTAACCGCTAAGGAAGAGGTAGATATTATCGTAACTGAAATGGCTCTCATAAGAGTAACGAAAGATGGTTTAGTTCTTGAAGAATTAGGACCTGAAGCTACAGTTGAAGATGTTGTTGCTGCAACAGAAGCAGAATTAATCATTTCACCAGATCTTAAACGCTTTGGAGTAGAAGATTAATTAAAAAAGAATACTCTATTTAATCATTCTGCCTTTGGCAGGATGATTTTTATTATCAATTAAATATATAAAGGGGTACTATATTGATAAATAAAATAATATCTATAAAAGATGCAGCAGAAAAAGTTCATGAAGGAATGACCATAATGATTGGCGGCATATTAGCTATAGGGACACCGGAAAAAATAATCGATGCCTTAGTAGAAAGAAATGTTAAAAATTTAAATCTTATTTGTGACGATACAGGTTTTCCTGACAGAGGTGTAGGCAAAATGGTTGTTAATAAACAATTTAAAAAAATGATTATATCACATGCTGGGACTAATCCTGAAACAGCAAGGCAAATGAATTCAGGAGAAACTGAAGTTGAATTAGTACCTATGGGAACCCTTGTTGAAAGAATCAGATGTGGCGGATATGGATTAGGTGGTATTTTTACACCTACAGGTGTAGGAACTTATGTTGAAATAGGGAAAGAAAAAAGAGTAATAGACGGTAAGGAATATTTATTCGAAACTCCATTAAGGGCAGATGTTGCATTAATAAGAGCTTCTATAGTCGATAAAAAAGGAAATATGGTATTCAATAAAACTATGAAAAACTTCAATCCTATAATGGCTACTGCCGCAGATTTAGTTATTGTGGAAGCAGATAAAGTTGTAGAAGTAGGAGAAATTGATCCGGAAGGGGTTATGTGCTCAGGAATATTTGTTGACTATATAGCCATAGATCAATAAGTTATATTTGCTCACTTTAGTGGCATATTTTTAATAATTTGGGGACATTCCTCCTATTCTTCAAAGGCTAACCTATTTAAAAAGAGGTGTGTCCCCATACCTATTTGAAATGGTGTTAGGGCATCTTTAAAACTCTGCTGGTTGTATTTTTAATGTTAGTGTAATATTCATTTCTTGGCCGTTTCTTAATATAGTAAATTGGGATTTGTCATTTTCTTTATATTCATATAATTTTCTTTGGACATCAGGCATGTTTTCTATCTTTTTGCCGTCAATTGCAATTATTATATCGTTTGGTTGTAATCCTGCCTCGGTAGCCGGTGAATTCTTTACAGTTTCAATTATAACTACTCCATATTCTGCAGTTAAATCTACTCCATAAACCATTTTAAATGTTTCAACATCCATACCCCTTATACCTACGTATACAGTTTTAAAAGTACCGTCTCTAATTACTTGTTCTATTATTGGTTTAGCAGTATTAATAGGTATTGAAAAACCTAATCCTTCAGCAGAATTTATTTTAGCCGTATTTATTCCTATTACTTGGCCTTTGGCATTAAATAAGGGTCCGCCACTGTTTCCTGAATTTATAGAAGCATCTGTTTGTATAAGAGGTTCGATTACTGTTCCATTATCAAATTGAATAGTTCTGTTAAGACCACTTATTATACCTTGAGTAACGGTACGCTCAAGATCTAAGGTCATTGGATTTCCTATTGCTACTGCCGGTTCTCCTACCATTAATTTGTCGGAGTCCCCCAATTCAGCTACAGGAAGTCCTGTTCTGTTTATTTTTACTACTGCTAAATCTAATGTACTATCATACCATAGAACTTCTCCTACTTCCGTTGAACCATCGATTAAGGAAACCGTAATGCTATCGTATTGACCATCTCCTACAACGTGTGAATTCGTAACTATATATCCACTAGAATCAACAATAAATCCTGAACCCATACTTCTAGCTGGCCTCATTTGAGGTCCCCAAAATGTATTATATCGCTGTACAACGTCGGTAGTTATTCCAACAACTGTTTTTTGGGACTTTTCTGCTACAGCTGCTGCAAAGTAAATGTCATCGCTTAAGTTTATATTAACGTCTTGAGCCGTAACTAAGGGTCTGTCTTGATTTCTTGTTATTTCATCTATTTTACTTATAGCTATGTAGCTTCCGGATATACCTCCAATTATTGCAGCTACTAATGCTACGGCAATATAGCCTATAAGTGATTTTCTTTTACGCTTTTTCGTTTTTTTAATTTCAGGTTTCATAATAAAATTAATATCGCTATAATCTCTACTAGGGGTTTCCTCTTGAAAAGAATTAATTTCTCTGTCAAAGTCATTGTTTATATTTCTTTCATTATCGTTCATAATATACGCTCCTTTACATATATATTATCACTATGAGTATAGTATATCAGTTTTTTCTTTATTGAAACTTAAAAATTAATATTTATTTCCAGGCTATTTCTTCATTAATCGTTACAAATAGCTCATCCTATATATTCTGTATTGTGACTTAGTAACTTGACAAAGTGGAATTGCTTTGCTATATTGAAAAAAATGTTGTTTGGGAGGCTGAAGTTATGGGAGTAATGGCGACTAATGTAAGTTCTGTATTAGTTTTTATAGAAGGCTTTTTATCTTTCTTTTCTCCGTGTGTCCTTCCCTTAATTCCTGTATACATGGGTTATTTAGCAGGTAATGGAAAAATAGTCAGTAGTGATGGAACAATTACTTATGAAAGAAAAAAAGTTCTTTTTAACACTTTCTTTTTTGTTTTAGGTGTTTCTAGTGTTTTTTTCTTACTAGGTTTATCTTTTTCTGCCTTAGGAATGTTTTTTAATAAAAATAGAGTTTTATTCAGCCAAATAGGTGGTATAATAATTATTATAATGGGATTAGTACAGCTTAATATAATTAATTTTTCTTTTCTTAAAATGGAAAAAAGATTTTATTTAGATATTAGTAATGCTAAAATGAATCCAATACTTGCATATATAATGGGATTTACTTTCAGTTTTGCATGGACTCCCTGTGTAGGTCCTGCACTTTCTTCTGTTTTAATTTTAGCTTCTAATGCAGCTAGCACTTTTGCAGGAAGCTTATTAGTTTCACTTTATGCTTTAGGATTTATAATACCATTTATACTATTAGGATTATTCACTACGGAAGCATTGAATTTCTTCAGAGAAAAAAGAAATTTAGTAAAATATACTATAAAGGCTGGAGGAATTATTTTAATTATTATAGGTGTTATGACTTTAACAGGAACTTTTGCTAACTTAAGCAGAATTTTAGCCTTTTAGTAAATTTGATAAAAAGATTAATTGTAATTGTAAAGGAGCCGATAGGAAGATATATGGAAAATTTAGTTGATATTATTATAGTGGGAGCAGGGCCTGCAGGACTGTCAGCAGCTGTAAATGCTCTTGCCAGAGGAAAGACAGTACGAATATTTTCAAATAGGGAAAATTATTTGTCCAAAGCTGAACGGGTAGATAACCACTTAGGTTTTTACAATATAAGCGGTAAAGAACTAATGGATAAATTTAAAGAACATGCAGAAGCTATGAATATTAAAATAGAAGAAGGTAAAGTAGTAAATATTCTTCCCATGGGTAATAGTTTCATGGTGAATATAAATGGTGAAATTGCACAATCGAAAAAAGTTATATTGACTATGGGAATATCTAATGTAAAAGAATTATCTGGTGAATCAAAATTACTAGGTAGTGGAGTAAGTTACTGTGCCACCTGTGATGGAATGCTCTACAGAGGAAAAGATGTAGTAGTGTGGGATCAATCTAATGATGCTTGGGAAGAGGCGAATTTTTTACAAGGAATTGGTGTTAATGTAACTTTTGTTTCTAAAAAACCTGCACCTGAAAATCTAAATAATATTAATTTCGTTAAAGGTACCATTACAGAAATTATAGGTAGCAATTCTGTTGAAGCTGTTAACTTAGGTAATGAAGAAATTAATTGTAATGCAGTTTTTCTTTTAAGGGATGCCATAGCACCTACTTCATTAATTGAAGGCTTAAAGTTAAATGGAAATTTCATAGATGTAAATAAAAATATGGAAACAAATATTGAGGGAGTATATGCTGCCGGTGATATTACAGGTAGACCCCTTCAGCTTTCAAAGGCTGTAAGCGAAGGTTTGATTGCTGCTCAACATGCAGCTTTACAAATAGATAAAAAGGAGAGGTAAGATGTCAAAAAAAATAAAAAATGTAAACAGTACTCAAGAGTTTGATGAACTAATTAAAAATAACAGGTATGTCCTTGTGGATTTTTGGGCAGCTTGGTGTGCTCCCTGTAGAATGGTTGCACCTGTAATCGACGAAATTGCAGACAAATACAGTGAAAAAGTAAGGGTAGCAAAGGTAAATGTTGATGATCAACAAGAGTTATCTATTCGCTATGGTATACAAAGTATTCCAACAGTAATATTTTTTAAAGAAGGAAAAGTTGCTTCTAAAGAAATAGGAGTAAAGCCTATGTCTTCTTTCGCAAATATGATTGACAGTAATATAGCTTAAAGAACTTAATTACCCTGGTGTCGCAGGGTAATTATTTTTTTTGCCCATTTATGATAACTGCAACTAACATTGCAAAATCAATCATTAGTGTCATAGTCTCATAAAATTGTTTCAAGTTTCAAGCCACTCTTCTTTTAGTAATCCATAATAAAATAAATCGTATCTTTTACCCTCTCTTAAAACGAACTCTCTTAATACACCTTCTTTTTTAAATCCTAATTTACTGTATAAGGCAATGGCTCCTTCATTAAAACTTAAAACATTAAGTTGAATTCTATGGAGATTTAATTCATTAAATCCGTAATTTAATAGTAACTTCATAGTTTCAGTTCCATAACCTTTGCCTCTTTGATTTTTGTCTCCTAATCCTATAAATAAAGTTGCAACTTTATTTGCTTTAATTATATCGTCAAAACCTGCTATACCTATAGTTTTATTTTCTTTTCTAACTGCAAATACTATGGACTTTCCACTGTTTTCGTAATAATGAAATGTTTTATCAACTTCCTTTTTAGATTGGGGAAGTGGGGGATAGTAGTCATAGTATTTTAAAAACTCACTGTCTGATAACCATTTATATATGTATTCCATATCTTTTTCTTGAATTTTCGTTAAATGTATGTTCATCTTGCCTCCTATGAAAAAATAATAACTGCTATTATAGTTAAAAATCCTGTAACTCCAATTGCAACACTGCTGGCAGCTCCTACTTCTTCGTTAATTTCCACAGCTTTAGAAGTACCTATGGCATGAGAGGATGCACCAATACCTATGCCTTTTGCAATATTATTTTTAATTTTGCCATACTTCATAATTATAGGAGCAATTGCAGCTCCAATTATACCTGTAATTATTGCTGCCGCAACAGTAATAGCTTCATTTCCCCCTAAAAGTTTTGTTGATTCTATAGCTACGGGAGTAGTAACAGATTTTGATAATAGGGAAAGGAAAATCATTTCATCTATTTTAAATAATTTACATAAAAGTATTATAGATACAAATGTTGTAATTATACTGACTATTATTCCACCTATAATGGGAATGAAATTTTTTAATATAGTATATCTATTTCTATAAAGGGGTATGGCTAAAACTACTACTATAGGTCCTAATCCACTGAGTATTACTTTTCCTCCCTTATAGTATTCCGAATAAGGTATGTTAAAAATCTTTAAAATTAAAACTATAATAAGAGCAGAAACTAGTATTGGATTTAAAAATGTATTTTTGAATTTTTTATTAATATAAATACTGAACTTATACAATATTATTGTAAGTAAAATAAATAAAATCGAAATAATAATATTAGTCATTGTTTTTCTCCCTAAATGAAATTAAATAATCTGTAACTTTTGCAGAAAAAAACATTACAGTAGTACAGGATATAAATAAAATAATTACTATTTGAAAAATACTGCTTTCTATTAAATTATAGGACTCCACTAAACTTACCGTAAGTGGCACAAAGAAAAATCCCATATATCTAATAATAAAGTCTCCTGTTTCTTCAATCATGGAAAGTTTTATTAGCCCAGTAGCTAATAGTATGAAAAGCAATACCATTCCTATAATATTTCCGGGAATAACTATGATATTCTCTATTAAACTACTTATAAAGTTTCCCACAAAATATATAAGTAGAATTATGGATAGTTGAATTAATGTTTTTATAATTTTTTTCATCTTAATCTCCTTCCTATCATTATATACAAAAAGATTCATATTTCAACATCTTTTTCTTGCTTTTCTTGACCATTGTCCATCTTTTTAATTAAGAATTTATATATAAATAATTCCAAATATGATATACTTTAATCAGTTAATGTATTTTTAAAGGAGGAAAACATGGGTTTACCAAGTAATAGCGGAATAAATCTTTTTAATAAATATAGAAAGGGTAAGAAAAATCTTATTACAGATATAGATGCTGTAAGGGTAGGTCATGTTACTATACAAAGAGAAAATGTTAATACCGGTGTCACCGTAGTATTTCCCCACCATGGAAATATTTTTCAAGATAAAGTTATGGCAGGTGTAGCAGTCTTAAACGGTTTTGGCAAAAGTGTAGGCTTATTACAAGTAGAAGAATTAGGAACTATTGAAACACCTATCCTTATGACTAATACTCTAAGTGTAGGAACTGCTACTACTGCATTAGTTAAGTATATGTTAAATCAAAACCAAGATATAGGAACTACTACAGGAACGGTAAATTGTTTAGTTACTGAATGTAATGACGGCAAGCTAAATGATATTCGTGGTCTCCATGTGCATGAAGAAGATGTCCTTAAAGCTCTTAATTCGCCTTCTGAAGACTTTAAAGAAGGTGGCGTAGGTGCTGGGACGGGAATGTATTGTTTCGGCCTTAAAGGCGGTATAGGGTCTGCTTCAAGGATAGTAGAAATTGAAGGTAAGGAATATACTGTAGGGGCTTTAGTATTATCTAATTATGGTTCTCCTGAAAATTTAATGATTGGAGAAAACTATTTAGGGAGAAAAATAAAGGCTAAATCTACAAAAGATGAAGGTTCAATTATAATTATTATAGGAACAGATATTCCTCTAAATGAAAGACAGTTAAAGAGAATAGCTAAACGTTCTGCAATTTCCTTAGGTAGAACCGGTTCTTTCATAGGTAATGGAAGCGGTGATATAGCAATAGCTTTTTCTACTGCCAACCGAATTCCACACTATAGCAATAAAGAAATTATAGAAATTAAAATGGTCCATGATGATAAATTAGATAAAATCTTTGAAGCTGCTGTGGAAGCTGTTGAAGAATCTATTATTAGCTCTCTTTACCACGGAAAAACTACTGTAGGATATTTAGAAAAAGCAAAAGGATTAAAGGAATTTCTTTAAAATAAAATATATAAAATAAAAATATAGCCATGGTTTTTCATGGCTATATTTTTATTTTATTCATTTATTAATTGGTTTAATTGATTTAATATTCTTTCTAATTCTTCAAGTTTCCTACCGTACTCTGCCCAATTTCCTTCTTTGGAAGCTTCATTAGCATCGTTGAATACTTGGTTTGCGCTATTTATTAAGCCTGTTATATCCACATCTGTATAATCTGTTTCCCCTTGATCCGGTCTTTCTGGCCTTTGGGGCCTTTGTTCAGATACACCGAAAAGTTTTTCTATAGCTCTATCTAATGTAGGTTCCATTAATATTCTATCACCGTATGATAAAACTACCATCTTCATTTCTGGGAAGTTACTATCTGTATCTGATTTCAAATATATAGGTTCTACATAGAGTAGAGACTCTTCTATAGGAATAATTACTGTATTTCCTCTTAATACAGTTGAACCCATTTGACTCCACAAGGTAAGTTGAGAAGATATATTTGTATCTTGGTCTATTTTGGTTTCTATCATACTTGGTCCTGGTATAGTTTTAGTTTTAGGTAATTCATAAAGTACCAGTTCTCCATAGTTTTCACCATCGTTCCGGGCTACAAATAATGATATCATATTATCCTTATTTTGAGGTGTATATTGGGTAGTTAATAAAAATTCTACATTTTCTTCTTCAGGTAATTTAAACATTAAATAACTTGAGCCGGCAGGTTCCTCTCCTTGATTCATATATTTTTCTTTGGCCACATCCCAGTAGTCTTCTCTTCCAAAGAAAACTGTAGGATTCGTAATATGATACAATCTATACATATCTGTCTGTATATCGAAGAATTCTTGTGAATATCTTACGTGCCTTCTAATTCCTTCCGGCATTTGACTGATGGGCTTTAATAAGTCAGTAAAAATTTTATCATAAGCATTAATTATAGGATCTTCTTCATCTGCTATATAAAAATCTACTGTTCCATTATATGCATCTATAACTACTTTTACGGAATTCCTAATATAATTTACATCCCATCCTTGTATAAATAAATCTGTAGGCTGTGAATAAGGATATCTATCGCTTACAGTAAATCCTTCTATAATCCAATACATTTTTCCATCATCTTGATTTACAACTATGTAGGGATCAGGATCGTAGTAAATAAAGGGGGCTATTTCCTGTACTCTTTGAATTATATTTCTATTAATCAATATCCTTGAACTACTGTCTATGTTGTTAGAAATCATAATTCTATAGCTACCTTCTCTAATACTGAACAATAGTCTGTTCAAAAAAGAAAGATTAATTCCTGCTTTACCTTGGTAAGTAGTTTCAACATTATCGGCTCCTGAAGGATAGTCGAATTCTTTTTCATCAGTATTTATAATTACATAGTTATTAGTTCTTTCACCAAAATATATTTCCGGTCTAGCAATTACAAAATCTGTCTCTGTGGTAGGGGGAATGTTTCTAACGAAAATTTCCGGCTGTCCCTGAGGTGTAACATTATTTACTGTAGATACGGCTATACCATAACCGTGAGTATATTTTAAATATTGATTAACCCAAGTTCTAGCTTGTTCATTTAACCTTCCTTGATCAAGTTCTCTTGCAGAAAGGAAAACTTGCCTATATACACCATCAATTATATATCTGTCTACATCTACATCATTAAATACATAGTAGGGTCTTATTCCTTGTAATTGATTATAAACTTGAATTAATGGCTCTTGATCGTTTATTCTTACATTTTCTATTACTTCAGGATTATTTTTTATATCTTCAATTGTTAAATTTTCATTTGCAGGAAATTCTATAGTTCTTACATTATCTAATTTATAAGCATTCTGAGTATGTTTTATACTATACTCCATGTACTTAGTTTCTTTAGATAATTGATCCGGCTCTACAACAAATTTCTCTATTCCACCGGCTATTACCGTTCCTATAATTGAAATAAATATAAGAATGGCAGGAACTGACAATGAAAGCTTTAAATTTCTTTTTCTTGAACCAACAAAAAATGTTATAGCTGCAACTATACATCCTACAGCTAATATTCTGTATAAATTTAAAGTTATATTAATGTCTGTATATCCTGCTCCAAATACTCTTCCTAACTGTGAATACAGCAATTCATAACATCTTAATGCATTTCTAATACCTAAAAATACAAATATAAAAAAACCTATTATTGAAAGTTGCTTTATAATTTTTTCAGCAAATTTCTTATTTAAGACCTTGCTTAAATCTATCTGTTGGCGAGGAAATTGTTGAACATTTTCAAATTGTTGAGAAATATTTTTTAAACTATCTCTAATAGCAAGATATCCATAAAACACCACGGTTACTACTACAAGGAGGAAGAGCAAAGATATAATTGAATTTACTGCTGTATTAATAAGCGGTAACTTAAAAACATAAAAGCTTATATCATTATTAAAAATTGGATCTCTTATATTAAAACTTCCACCCTTAATATATTGAAGAATTTCAAACCACATAGTAGATACTATATTGCTTGTTATTATGAAACTAAGTACTATAGATATTAATTTAATATATAAATTTATCTTTTTGTTAAAAGATACATCTATTATTTCTGATTCTGCATCGTATTTCTTTTTTAGTTTTCTAATAAATATATAAATTAAGATAGCTAAAACTATAAAGATAGGAATACCTATGGTTATTTGTGCCTTAATTTTTGTAAAAAAGGTTTTCGTATAACCGACTTCTTTAAACCATAAATAGTTAGTTGCAAATCTTACTAAACTGCCAAAAGAGTTTAATGCAATAAATATAATTGCTACCATACCCATGACAAAGAATTTGCCTTTATTTTTCATAATCGCCTCCTCTTTTCATTATTTGTAGAATTCAATTCTTAATTTTTCCAAAGATCTTTTTTCTATTCTCGATACCGTCATCTGGGATATGTTCAATTCTTTGGCTATTTCACTTTGTGTTTTACTTTCATAAAATCTTTTAATAATTATATTTCTTTCTAAATCATTTAATTTTTCCATTGATTTATTAATGAAATCTTCATTTTCAATCTGTCTATAATATTTGTCTTCATCCCCTAGTACATCCATTAAGGACATATCACTGTCATCACCGGAATTATCGAATTTTTCATCGAGAGATTGAGAATTAAACATTTTACCGGCTTCGAATGCTTCCAATACTTCTTCTTCTGTACTGTTGGCATATTCAGCAATTTCTTTAATAGTAGGTGCTCTATGTAGTTGGCTGGCCAATATATTACTATATTCATTAACTTTTTTTGATATTTCCTGGATTTTTCTTGGAACTTTAACAGCCCAACCTTTATCTCTGAAATATTTTTTAATTTCTCCTAATATAGT
>JAAYRW010000012.1 GCA_012518555.1 Tissierellia bacterium | reverse complement strand
CAGCGAAGAAATTTAAGAAAAATGGTAAAATAGATAAGAAATAACAGATAATAACAAACGTTGATTTGGTGCGGTTTGTAGCCACTTTCTTGACAGATGTTTATTTTATTTGTTCTGTCAAAATGAAAATAAAGTTGTGTTAAGGGTTTAGGATGGAATCTGACTGAATTATGTTTTAGGGGGATAGGGATGGGGGGGCTGAAACCTTGTAGAATCGGGGGTTATAGGGATTGATAGCATTAGGGATCGGGGTAGATTTATGTTGAGGAACCCCTTATGCCTTGAACCTTTGCTCCTTGATCCTACAAAAACCTGACGAAACTATATTTGCTTTTTCGCAAAACTATATTTGCATTTGATAAGACATTGTTTTTTCCGACAAGACTTTATTCTCTTTAGCAAGACTTTATTTTATATGATAGAAGTTTATTTACTTTTTGGATGATTAGGGTTAGGATACATCTACGTCCGGGGAATCCTTAATCCTTGAACCTTTTGTCCTTATATCTATAGAACTTGATGAAACTTTATTTACTTTTTGAAAGAATAGAGGTAGGGTATATCTATATCCGAAGAATCCTTTTTCCTTGCGTCCTTTGCCCTTATACCTGTAGAACGTGATGAAACTTTATTTGCTTCCTAGGTGAATAGGGAAAGGGCTAGGAAATCAAGAATACTATCCACCAAAAAACCTAGTACTAAATCCTATAATGGTATATAATGGTTTATGTAATCACATTGGATCCTTTATGACGTACTCGTAGATAAATGTGTATTAGAAAAGTTTTTTGAAAAATCATAATTCTTTTTTGGATAGTAACCAAGGTAGTCGGATAAAAACAGGGTGTAATTACAGGCCTACGACATCAGATGCAGAGAAGGAGATAAGCTGAAAGCCTTATTATACTAACCTCTACCATTGGTAGAGCTTTAATTATTGCAAGTCAACTTGCATTCGGTTGGCTACGAACCTATATTTTGCTATGATTTATGAAAAGGAGGTCTATATATTATGAATCAAATTAAGATTGGTAAGTTCATTGCAGAATGTAGAAAAAAGAAAGATATGACACAGTCGCAATTAGCTGGAAAGTTGAATATAACGGATAAGGCTGTATCGAAATGGGAAACAGGAAAATCTATACCTGATGTTTCTCTCTTTAGCGACCTGTGCAGTATATTGGAAATAAGTTTGAATGAACTTTTTGCGGGTGAATATATTGATGATGCAAATATCAAACAAAAATCTGATGAGGTGTTATTGGCAGTGCTAATGAGTAAGCGGAACCATTTTTCTTTTCAATTTATTACTTCAGTTCTTTTAGGTGGCAGTATCGGATTAATTATATTTCCCAGCCAAGTACAGCTTAATACTCTTTCAAGTGTTGCTATAAGAATATTTGGAATATTCCTATTCATTGTAACAACATATGTAAGAATAAAAAAGGATGAGACAAGATTCTTTAGTTAAGCTGTTAAAGCTCATATGGGACAAAGGGACAGGTTCATTGTCACATTAACAAGATATAAACTACTATTGGTATAGATTAAGCTATGGAAAATCAGGATTCAATATTAGGATTTTATTGAATACAGGATTACAAAAATCAAGTATAAATAGGTTGATTACTAAATAATATTAAGACACATT
>JAAYRW010000122.1 GCA_012518555.1 Tissierellia bacterium | reverse complement strand
GACTTACTCAGGAAGAATGTGCAGGTCAGATGAATGTGGCCAGGACAACAGTACAAGGTATTTATCAGAAAGCAAGAAAAAAGATAGCAGAATCTTTAGTAATGGGAAAAATTCTAAGGATCGAAGGTGGCGACTATAAGCTTTGTGACGGAGAAGGAGAACATCAGGGCCAGAGGCGATGTCATAGAAATAGGTGCAGAAGAAGATTAGTAAATAAAACGAGTACCACAAAATAAAATGGTACTCGTTTTTCTGTGAAAAATTAGGAAGTAGGGATATTATAAAGGAAAGATTACGAAATATAGACTTTTTTAGGGTAAAATGCTTAATTAGTAGTTGCAATAGAATTTTTCTTTTGATATAATCAATGAAAAGTTAAATAAATACATACTGTGATTGGAAGTAGTAGGCTTGAAGCCAATTCAAGAGAGCCATCGGCTGGTGTAAGATGGTATTGGATATAGTTGAACTTGTCCATGAGTATTTGAGGCGAAATAAAGTAGTTTCAAACGGTTATACCGTTATAGTAATGAGTGAGGCTTATGCCTAATTTGGGTGGTACCGCGGAAATCTTCGTCCCAACAGGGAGGAGATTTTTTTTGAGTTAACAAATTGGTATAGCCTTTAGATGACAATATATTTTTAATAAAAAGTTTGGAGGCAGAAATGAAACTATATAATCCACAGGCCATTGAAAAAAAGTGGCAGGAAATATGGGATAAAAACGAAGTTTTTAAGGCAGATGATAATTCAAATAAGAAGAAGTTTTACGGTCTTGTAGAGTTTCCATATCCATCGGGAGTGGGACTTCATGTAGGCCATATTCGTGCATATACTTCCCTTGAGGTAATATCGAGAAAAAGAAGATTGGAAGGTTACAATGTATTGTTTCCAATTGGTTGGGATGCTTTCGGTTTACCGACGGAGAACTATGCCATGCAGACAGGGCAACATCCTAGAAAGGTTACAGACGACAATATAAAAGTATTTACGAAACAGTTAAGGGATGCAGGTTATTCCTTTGATTGGTCAAGAACTGTTGATACAACAGATCCTAACTATTATAAATGGACTCAATGGGTATTCCTACAATTATACAAGCATGGTTTTGCATTTAAAGATAAAAGCTATGTAAACTTCTGCAATAGTTGTAAGGTTGTTCTTGCAAATGAAGATTCCCAAAACGGTGTATGTGACCGTTGCGGTGACCAAGTAGTGCAAATGGAGAAAGATGTTTGGTTTTTAAAAATTAGAGACTATGCAGATAAGCTGTTAGAGGGATTAGATGAAGTTGACTATTTACCAAGAATAAGACTTGAACAGGAAAACTGGATAGGCCGTTCTTACGGTACGGAAGTTGATTTTAAATTAAAAGATACTAAAGACAATTTAAGAGTGTTTACGACGAGACCGGATACACTGTATGGAGTTACTTTCATGGTTATGGCTCCTGAACATCCTTATATTGAAAAATACGCATCCTTGATTAAGAATTTAGATGAAATTAAGGACTACCAGGAAGAATCTAAAAAGAAAACAGAATTTGAAAGGGTACAGTTGGCTAAGGATAAAACAGGAGTAGAAATAAAAGGTTTAAGAGCTATAAATCCTGTTTCCGGAGAAGAAGTTCCTGTTTGGGTTGCTGATTATGTTATGATGGGTTACGGAACAGGAGCTGTAATGGGTGTTCCTGGTCATGATCAAAGAGACTGGGAATTTGCTAAAGAGTTCAACATCCCAATTATAGAAGTAATAGCTGGAGGAAATATCGAAGAAGAAGCTTTTACTGATGTTGAAGATGGAATACTGATTAATTCCGGCATGATTAACGGCTTAAGAGTAAAGGAAGCAATAGAGAAGATAACTGATTATTTGGAAGAAAATAAATTAGGAGAAAGAAAAACTAATTACAAAATGAAGGACTGGGCCTTTAACAGGCAGAGATACTGGGGAGAGCCTATACCCATAATTCACTGCCCGCATTGTGGCATGGTTCCAGTACCGGAAGAAGAATTACCTTTGAGACTGCCTGACGTTGAAAATTATCATCCTACAGATACGGGAGAATCACCCTTGGCAAATATTTTAGAATGGGTTAATGTGAAGTGCCCTGTTTGTGGTGAAGATGCTAAAAGAGAGACAGATACAATGCCTCAATGGGCTGGTTCATCATGGTATTTCTTAAGATATATTGATCCTAATAACGATAATGAAATTGCATCAAAGGAAAAATTAGATTATTGGGGTCCTGTAGATTGGTACAATGGAGGAATGGAACACGTAACTAGGCATATGATTTATTCAAGGTTCTGGCATAGATTTTTGTATGATATAGGAGCAGTACCCTTCAAAGAACCTTATGCAAAACGTACAGCCCAAGGGTTAATTCTTGGAGCCGACGGAGAAAAGATGTCTAAATCTAGAGGAAATGTAGTAAATCCTAATGATATAATTGATGAGTTTGGTGCAGATACTTTAAGAACTTATATAATGTTTATTGGAGACTATGAGAAATATGCAATTTGGAACGACTCTAGTGTAAAGGGATGCAAGAGATTTTTAGACAGAGTTTGGAAGATGCAGGAAATGATTACTGATGAAGAAGGCTATTCGAAAAAGCATGAAACTCTTATGCATAAAACAATTAAGAAAGTAAGCCAAGATTACGAATCAATGAAATTCAATACTGCAATTGCAGCAATGATGAGTTTCGTAAATGAAATTCATAACCATGGAACAATTACTATGGATGAATTTAAAACGTTTATAACTTTATTAAATCCTGTAGCTCCCCACATAACTGAAGAATTATGGCAGGAGCAAAAGTTCGAAGGTATGTTAAATCAAGGAACTTGGCCCTCATGGGATGAAGAAAAAACTGTTGATGATGTTATAGAACTTCCTGTACAGGTAAGTGGTAGAGTAAGAGGAAAAATTCTACTACCCAAGGATGCAGGCGTTGAAACAGCGAGAAAATTAGCAATGGAAGATGAAAATATTTCAAAATATATAGAAGGTAAAGAGACGGTAAAGGAAATTTACGTGCCAGGAAAAATATTTAATATAGTTGTAAAATAAGACTGCCAGATGTCCTAACCCCATTTTACAGAGCCTTTTTAAAGATACTTTAACCCTTTTTTAAAAATATTTAAAATATTTTTAAAAAAGGGTATTGACAAAGATAAAAATTTAGTTTATAGTAGCAAACATAAATAAAAAAATTAAATGCCTTGAAGCAGAGAAAGATATTTTGATCTTTTACAGAGAGTTGGAGTAGGTGAAAGCCAACATTGAAAGAAATATGTAATATTCACTGCTGAGCATGTTTGTTCAACGGTAGTCCAAGTAGACAAACACGTATACCCACGTTACAGGGTTAGAAGTTGTTAGACTTTGAAGTGATGATTATTTTATCATAAATAGGGTGGTACCGCGGAATCTTTCGTCCCTATAAGCATATTAGAAATAGTATGTTTATAGGAATGAAAGATTTTTTTATTTATAAGAATTCTTTGATTCCGAAATATGTAAAACTTTGGCCAAGTTTATATATATAATTAAAATCAATTTTAAATTTTAAATTAAAATTAATCTTGGAGGATATTATGAAATTAAATTTAAATATAAAAAAATTAGTGGCAATAGCTTTAAGTCTATCTATTATTTTAGCCGGATGCTCTGCAGAGGCAAAAGACACAGATAAAGATCTAGCAAATAGTTCAGAAGAGAAAACTTACAAAATTGGAATTACTCAATATATGGAACATCCATCCCTTGATGAAGTTAGACAGGGTTTAGTAGATGAATTAAAAGACCAAGGTATCAATATAGATATAGACTATGTAAATGCTCAAGGGGATGCATCTAACAATCAGATAATTTCAGAGAAATTCGTTAAGGATGAAGTTGATTTAATATATGCAATTTCCACACTATCAGCCCAAACGGCTAAAAATGCAACAAGAGGTACAGATATACCTGTATTATTCTCAGCTGTTACAGATCCTGTATATTCACAAATAGTAACAGCTCACGATGAAATTGAAAATATCACCGGTGTTACTGATAAAGTTGAAGCCGTTGAAATATTAAAATTAGCAAGAGACTTACGAGATGACCTTACAACTGCTGGCATTATTTATAACACAGGTGAATCAAACTCAGAAGTTCAGGTTGATGAAGTAAAAAGTGCAGCAGAAACTTTAGGAATGACAGTTGAAACAGTAGGTATAACAACTATAAATGATATACCCCAAGCAGTTAATACATTATCTAAGAAAGCAGATATACTTTATATAATTTCAGATAATATGGTTGCTTCATCAATAGACTTAGTTGCTAATCTTGCAATAGAACATAATCTTCTAACGCTATCTACCATAGAGTCTCAGGCAGCTGATGGTATTTTAATGGCTAACGGTTTAAGTTACTATAATCTTGGCAAACAAGCAGGTGAAATGGCAAAGAAAATCTTAACTGGTCAAGCTAATATTCAAGATGTGCATGTTGAACAACCATCTGGTTTAAGAAAAATAGTAAATGTAGAAACAATGGAAGCATTAGGACTTTCAAGAGATAATAAAGCATTTGAAGGAGCAGAATTTGTGGAATAAGGTATGGGGCATACCAAGTAAGGTATAGGGGCACACCTCTTTCAATAGGGGTAAGCCCTGAGGGTCGGAGGAATGTCCCCGAATATATAGAAAGGATAGACAATGAATACATTAATACTAACATCAATAGAACAAGGCTTAATATTTTCCATATTGGCAATAGGAGTTACCATAACATATAAAATACTTGATTTTGCAGACTTATCCGTAGAGGG
>JAAYRW010000121.1 GCA_012518555.1 Tissierellia bacterium | reverse complement strand
TGTTTTTTGAGACAAAACAGTTGGAGTATATTCATATGGAGGTTCACTTAACTGATCAAGAACCAAAAAAGCTTTTTTTATGCTGGACAAACGGTTAACATCATTTTTCTTCATTTTGCCTCCTACATTAGCAATCTATAATTCTGCACTACAATAAGAATCTGGTTTCCACCAAATTCTCTAAGAAAATTGTATCAATAACCTTCTAAGAATGCAAGAAGTTACTTTTATCACATTTTTTAACTTTTCTCTTAACCTGTAATCAATTATTTATACGACTCTTTGTTCTTATGTGCTTGTACATCTAAATATTAATAAATTATCGGTAGTTGTACTGTAAATGTTGTACCCTTTCCTAATCTACTGCTGACTGAAATGTTTCCATGGTGTTGCTTTATAATTTCTTGAGCTATAGATAAGCCCAATCCTGTAGACTGATGCTTTTCAATTCCACTTACTTTATAATATCTGTTGAAAATTTTATCTATATCTTTTGGGGCTATGCCCACACCAGTATCGGTTATAGTTATATAAGCCATATTATTGGTAGACTTTAACTCTACAAATACCTTTCCACCGGGTTTTGTGTAGTAAATTGCATTTATAATAAGATTCTGGAAGGCTTGTTCCAATCTATATTCATCCCCCCATGCAGTGCAATTCGCATCCCTACTATATTCTAAAAAAACCCCCTTGTTTTCACTTACTATTAGACATGCTTTTATTACCTTATCTAATAAATTTGCCAAAGTAACAGGTTCCGTTTCAAGAATAACCTTTTTATCCTCTAACTTTGCCATTAAAAATAAATCTTCAACTAAGCGCTCAATAAATTCTAATCTTTCACTTATTACGGGTAACTCTAAATTAATATTATTTGGAGCTGCATTTACTCTTTCAATGCATCCCTTTAAAACGAAAAGCGGTGTACGCAAATCATGGAATATATTCATCATAAAAGTGTTACGCTGCTGCTGTTGTTCCTTTAATGCTTTTGTCCTTTCATCAACTTTTAATTCTAACATTAGATTGGCTTGTTCTAATTGTGAGGCCAAAGCTTCTGATTCCGAAAATTTTTCGGCAAAAAGATGATTAATTAGAAATAGACAGCAAATTGCAAAGGGAATATTAAATAATTTCGAGTACCTCATAAATCTTAGCAAATAACTGACATGATCTGTATTGTAAGGAGCAAATAATACCACCAATCTCATACCCAGGCTTATAGTTTGTCCTATAAGAAGCATATATGCTCCTTTCTTATGTTTTGCGCATGCATACATAAGTGCTCCAACAGAAAGAAAGAATAGGAAATAATAATCTCGGAATGTATTAGGAAGTAATTTCTCTAATATTGCCCAAAATACAAGCATGGTTATAACACCTTGCTTACTTAGAAGTTTGTTCAAGGGACCTGGAAGTTTAGTATTGAACATTTTAAAACAAATTACTATATCAAGAAGAGTACACCAACCATATGCATGGGAAACAAAAAATCTAATAATTTTCCAATTTAAATCTAAAAGAAGCGAACTTAAACTCCAGATTGTCAAGGCTCCCGTATATATGGCAAACCATAACAGATACTTTTCACTTGGTTTATTATAATATAATGATGCCCCATATAGTGTCATCAGAAACGTAATACCCAGGTTAAATGCAAATACAATATAATAGGAGGTAACAGCATTTTGAACACCATTTGTTGTGCTTAGGTAAATAGGTTGATTATAGGGATTGTTTTTGCTTTCAAATTCTAAAGTTA
>JAAYRW010000120.1 GCA_012518555.1 Tissierellia bacterium | reverse complement strand
GAGGGCTGGACATATCCTCCTTATGGTGCTGAAGTTCATGAAGGGAAAATATATGGCAGAGGAACCACCGATGACAAAGGACCAACGATAGGGGCCCTTTATGCATTGAAGGCAATTGCTGATTTAAAGTTGCCCCTAAAAAGAAGGGTAAGAATAATATTCGGTTTAAATGAAGAAACAGGAAGCAAGTGTGTAAAAAATTACCTTGATAAGGGGGAGGTAGTTCCTGTATGGGGTTTTACTCCCGATGCAGAATATCCAATTATAAACGGGGAAAAAGGAATTGTAACATGCAAGTATAAAAGAACTTTCCGTGGGGAATTACCCTTACAATCCATAAAGGGAGGAATTGCGCCAAATGTGGTTCCCGACTATGCTGAAGGGGTAATTTTAGTGTCCCATGAGAAAAAACTGTTAGCTAAAAAAGTGGCAGAAACCATGGAGGGAATAGAGCTTAGGGAAGAAAGAGAAACTTTAAGAATAAAGGCTAAGGGAGTATCTGCCCATGGAAGCACTCCCGAAAAAGGAAAGAATGCAATTTCTTACTTACTGTTGTTTTTGCACAAACTTAATTTTTCTGGAGAATTTGGCGACTTTTTAAATTTCGTAAACACTTATATGGAATTGGATTTACACGGATCAAAATTAGGAATTTATTCCGAAGATGAAGTTTCCGGAAAGTTTATATTCAATCTTGGTACTATTCAAGGGAATAATAAAGAAATTAAGATGGAAATAAACATGAGGTATCCAGTAACCAAAAAATATGAAGACTTTATTGGTATTTTCAAAGACAAAATGGATTTGGGACAAATGGAGGAAATTTATATAAGGCATAAAAAAAGCTTATACGTGCATCCGGAGACGGAATTTATAAAGAAACTTAAAAAAGTATATGAGGAAAAAACAGGAGATAAGGCGGACCTTATATCAATCGGTGGAGGCACTTACGCAAAGGCCATGGAAAATTTAGTCGCTTTCGGTCCCGTATTTAGAGGACAGCCCAAGGTTGAGCATAAGCCAGATGAATATATAAAAATCCATGATTTAATTAAAAATGTACAAATTATGGCAGCTGCCATTTATGAACTTGCCAATTAATATTTGGAAAATTACAAATACTTCTTATAGAAAAAAGCAATTAAAATACTTGATAGGAAAAATTATTTAAAAAATATGTTAAATTAGGAGGAAAAAATGAAAATTACAGACATTAGAATAGGAGAAATTTCAGTAGCTTTAAAAACACCTTTTAAAACTGCTTTAAGGACAGTTCATAGCGTTGAGGACATAATTGTTGAAATACACACTGACACAGGTCACGTAGGTTATGGGGAAGCTCCTCCTACGGGGGTTATAACAGGTGATACAAAAGGTGCAATTGTAGGGGCTTTAAAGGAACATATTATTAAAAGTATAGTAGGCATGGATGTGGAGAATTTCGAAGAACTTATGTTAAAGTTGGATAAATGTGTACTTCACAATAATAGTGCTAAGGCTGCGGTGGATATTGCCTTATATGATTTATACGGGCAACTGTACAATGCTCCCCTTTACAAAATTTTAGGAGGATACAAAAACGAAATAATCACAGATATTACTATAAGCGTCAATTCCCCCGAAGAAATGGCAAAAGACAGTATTGATGCTGTAAACAGAGGTTTTGATACTTTGAAAATTAAAGTGGGAAAAGACGTAAATACAGACTTAGAAAGAATGAATGCCATTAGAAATGCCGTGGGATACGATGTAAAACTAAGAATAGATGCTAATCAAGGTTGGAATGCCAAAGAAGCTGTTATAGCTTTAACCAAAATGGAAGATGCAGGATTAGATATTGAATTTGTAGAACAGCCGGTTCCTGCTCACGATATTGATGGTTTGAAGTTTGTAACCGACAATATTTCCATACCTGTTTTAGCCGATGAAAGTATATTTTCACCTAAGGATGCACTTACAATCCTTCAAAGAAGAGCAGCGGATTTAATAAATATTAAACTCATGAAGACAGGAGGATTGCATAATGCATTAAAAATTTGTTCCATTGCCCAAGTATACGGAGTGGAATGCATGATTGGCTGCATGTTGGAGGCAAAAGTTAGTGTAAATGCCGCAGTGCACTTGGCTGCTGCCAAAAGTATCATAACCAAAATCGATTTGGATGGACCAGTGCTTTGCAGCGAGGACCCTGTGGAAGGTGGAGTAATTTTTGATGAATACAAAATTATTCTTAATGACGATCCTGGTTTAGGAGTAAAAAAGATTCACGGTCTTAGATACTTAAACTAAAAAAATATATATAAGGAGGAAGAAAAATGGAATTAGGAAGTTGGGCACTTATATCATCCCCTTCGCTGTTAGCGTTACTTCCGCTTTTGGCCTATCTAATTATGGTATTCAGAAACAAATCGAATCTGGCAGGTTTAGCTGTAGGAATAGTTATTGCATCAATTTTGACAGGTCAAAATCTAAAAGCTCTTGCATCGATATTTGCTTCTGCCTTAGGTTCTTTTTTGGGAACAATAGGTCTTATCATAATGTTCGGTAGCGGTTTAGGGTACTTGATGAACAGAACTAAAGTAAGTCACACTTTGGTTTATTGGATTGTGAAAGGCATTGGTGTTAACAGTGAATTTAAAGGTATGATTGCAGTTATTGTTCCTTCAATAATTATATGGGGTTTACTTGGAACTTTGGCAGGGGGTAATGCGGTCATTGCTCCGGTTATTATTCCCGTAGTTGCGGCTGTAGGCTTAACACCTTCAACTGTTTGTTCCCTTTTAAGGGTTTCCGGAGAAGTAGGATTGATTATGGGCCCTCTTACTGGAGTAACCCTTGCTACTTTAGGTGTTACAGGTCTTTCATACGGCAAGTTTATGTTATGGGCGGTTATTCCCTTCAGTATTGTATGGCTTGGTGCCACTTTATTTGCGGCCTTCAGAATTCAAAAAAAGTTAAAAGGTATTGAAGTATACGAACTTACAGATGACATGGTGGATATTAACAGCATTGAAAGTACTAAGGAAGAAAAAATCACCACAATACTATTCATTATTTCTTTTATACTGTTAGTATTTTTTGGAATTTATACAAAACAGGGCACCAGTTATGCTGTAATAGTAATGCTGATTCTATCCATTATTATTTCTGTTTTCAGCAAGTTGGAAATAGATTCAGCCATCGATACATTTGTTGAAGGCGCTTCAAAAATGACAAATATGTTCTTAGTGTTTATTTTCTTTGAAGTTATGTTTGTAATGATTGGCCACGGAGGAGGTTTTGATGCCTTAGGAGAATTGTTGACGGGATTGGTTTCCGCAGGAGGAAGAGCAGGAGTGCTGATAGTTGCCGCATTGGTGGGAGGTTTTGGTATAGAAGCGGCTGCAGTGGCTGAAATACAAATTGTTCATGAAATGTTTATAAACCTTGTTAATGAGGTTAATCTACCTATGGAAATATGGGCTACGGCCATATTAGCGGCTACAAGGATTACCGGCTCCTTATATCCCACGGCAAACTTGGCAGGTCAATTAGGTATTTCCAGATCTACTAACATGAAGGAAGTATTGAAAGCTAGTTGGATAGGAGCAGCAGCCCTCTGGGCTTGGGTTATAGTGTGGGCATTTATAGGTCCCATGCTGGTAGGATAAAATTCAATAAAAAATGTGACGGCTTTCGTCACATTTTTTATATGGGAATTCATATTTTTATGTAATGAATTATTTGCCATAAAAACCTCCTATATTTTATAATGAGTACTTATATATTATGAATATTTTATACTATTACTATAATTATTTTATAATCTATCAAATCAAAGATTATGAATTATAATCCATTTTTAATGAAATAAACAAACTGTTATGGTAAAATATATAAAAATATAATATTGGAGGAAACTATGAAATTTTTATGGACTACACTACTTGTAAATAATATGGATGAATCATTAAAATTTTATGAAGAAATAGTTGGACTTAAATTAGTTGAAAGGTTTCAGGCGGGACCTGAAATGGAAATCTCCTTTTTAGGTGAAGGTGAAACGAAAATTGAGCTTATTTGTAATGAAAATTTAACAAACTTAGATTCAGGTAATAGAGTTACTTTAGGTTTTAAAGTTGAATCATTAGATGAAATGATAAACTTCCTTAATGAAAAAGAAATAGATATAATAACAGGACCTATAGAACCTAATCCAAGGATAAAATATTTAATAATACAGGATCCTAATGGAGTTAAAATTCAATTTGCCCAACAAATGGCTTAAGTATAATAAAACGAAAAAGCTATTAATTTTGAGGGAGATAGTAAAATATTTAATCAAATCTAATAGGGTTTAATAAGGAAAAGAAAATGAATAGTAGAATTAAAGGAAGAACGAGATTAATTGGTTTATTGGGGGATCCTGTAAAACACAGTCTATCCCCTCTTATGCATAATATAGCTTTCAAGGCTTTAGATTTAGACTATGTATATATGGCTTTCCAAGTAAAAGAAGGGTTTATAAAAGAAGGTATAGAAGCAATGAAAACACTTAATGGGGCAGGCTTCAACCTTACTATGCCCCATAAGCAAAGTGTTATAGGGTATTTAGATGAAGTATCAGAGGAAGCAGCATTAATTGGTTCAGTGAACACTGTAAAGAATGTTGATGGCAAGCTCCTAGGATACAATACAGATGGAAAAGGATTTGTGAAATCCTTAGAAGAAAAAGAGATTGAATATAAGGGTAAAAAAACAATAATCCTTGGTGCCGGCGGTGCTGCAAGAGCAATTGCCACCCAACTTGCTTATGATGGGGCAGGTGAAATTGTAATATTTAACAGAACCTTTAGTTCGGCAGTGGAAATTATCGACAATATCAATAAAAATTTACCTTCATGTAAAGGAAAAGCCTTACAATTGAATGAAGAAGAATTAATAAGAGAAATAAAGGATGCTTCCATACTCATTAATTGTACTTCTGTAGGTATGGAGCCTAACAGCAAGTCTATAATATCTTCCAACAAAGCCTTTCACAAGGATTTATTTGTGGCGGATATTATATACCAGCCTACAAAAACTAAACTTCTTAAAATTGCTGAAGAAGAAGGATGTAATTATATGAACGGTCTCATGATGTTAATATGGCAAGGTGCCATAGCATTTAATATTTGGACGGGAGAGCACATGCCAATAGATCTAATAAGAAAAGAGATATTTAAAAGCTAGGATGCTTAAACCATCTTAGGTTTAGTAATAGGCGAAATTAATTTTAATGAAAAGCAGGGATTTTTTATGTTTAAGATAGCCATATGTGATGATGAAAAAGTAATATGCCAACAACTTAATAATACGCTTATGGATATAGGTGAAAAAATAGATGAAAAATTTCAAATAGATGAATTTAATTCCGGGGAAGAATTGTATGATTTTTTACAGAAGGGTAATCGATATGAACTTATATTTTTAGATATAGAACTACGGGAAATAAACGGAGTTGAAGTAGGCAAGAAAATTCGGGAAGAATTAGAAGATGAAATAACACAAATCGTTTATATCTCTGGAAAAGAAAGCTATGCCATGGAATTATTTGATGTAAGACCTCTTAATTTTTTAATAAAACCTCTTAACTCAGAAAAGATTGAGTTGGTTTTAAAAACAGCAAGAAAGATAATGCAGACTAGTAATAAATTTTATGAATATAAAATAGGAAATGTTAATTTCAATGTTTTATTAAGGGACGTACTATATTTTGAAAGTAGAGGTAGAAAAGTAAGAATTATTACTAAGGACGATGAAATAGAATATTACGGCAAGCTTTCAGAGGTAGAGGAAAAATTAAAGGATAATAAATTTCTTTCCATTCATAAATCATACTTGATTAACTACAAGCATGTTATAGAATATTCTTATGAATACGTTAGAATGTCTAACAATGAACAATTAAGTATAAGCCAAAACAACAGAAAGGCAGTAAGAGAAAAATTACTGCAGCTAAGGCAGAGGAAACACTATGTCCAGTAATTATATTAGGGTATATTTAATTACCGGTATTTTTTCTACCTATACTTTATTCAGATATATGTGTATATTTTTCGATAGAAAAGACGTAGATAAAAGACAAGAATTTTTACTCTACCTACTATATTTTTCTATAACAAGTTTATTGTACATAGGACTTAATAACCCTGCCGTAAATATAATTTCAAATATAGTTATGTTTTTCTTGCTGACCCTTAACTATGATTCAACTTTAAAAGCAAGATTGATTGCTGTAGTATCTATATATATGATTTTAATGACTATTGAGCTTATAGTTATGCTAATACTAGAATACTATGGCATAGCTATGAGTTCGGGCAATGATAGGGCTTTAATTATAGGGATTATATCTATAAGAATTGTATCATATATTTTTATGTTGTTTATTTCAAACTTTAAAATGATACGCAATAAAACGGAAGTTTCGACAGTTCATTGGTTTTCAATTTTTATTATACCTGCAGGTACATTAATACTTGCACTTATAATAATTTCTACTAACTACGCGGAACATGTAACACTTACGCTAATAAGCATAGTTATTATATTAGTAATAAATGTTTTAGTATTTTATTTTTATAATGAAGTGATGAAATTTTATCAGTCTAAATTTGAAAAAAAACTTCTTCAACAACAAAATAGTGCTTATGAAAAGCAGTTTGAGATAATAAATCGCTCAAAAGAAAATACAAAAAGATTTAGACACGATTTAAAAAATCACGCCTTATCATTGAAACATTTGATTGACAGCAAGGACCTAGGAGGAGCTTCTAAATATTTGGACAATGTATTTGATTATATTGATTATTCTAAAGAATATGCTAAATCAGGTAATCCGGAAATAGATAGTATAATAAATTACAAATTAGATTTAGCGGAAAAATATAATATTAAATCCAAGGTTAACTTAGTAATTCCGGACAAGCTAAAGATTGATTCTTTTGATTTAAGTATTATTTTAGGAAACTTATTAGATAATGCAATGGAAGCAGCTTCAAAAAATGAAGATAATAAATTTATAAATATTTCAATTGAATTAGATAGGAATGTTCTTTATTTAAGTATATGTAATTCTTACGAAGGTAAGCTTAAATTTAATGGTAAGAAATTAGTAACAAGCAAGGATGGTAGTAATCACGGATTAGGGTTAAGTAGCGTGGAAAGGTCTATAGAAAAATACAATGGTACAATGAGTATTCGCCACAGTAAGAAAGTATTTTATGTGGATATTTTAATGTATAACCAGCAGCTAGTAAACTAGGTAAAGCAGCCGGGAAAAAGCTTTAAGTTTTGACATAAAGCTATATTAATTATTACAAGTCGAAAGATTAGGCATGAATTTATGGTATAATTGATACAATTAGAACAATTGGAGGACTACCTTGAAATTTAATGAATATATAAACAAAGTATATACCATTGCCTTTCGACTGACTGGAGAAGAAAGCTCAGCCTGCAATGTTGTTTCACTTGCAATAAACAAAATCGATTTTAATATAAGTGAAAATATAGATGTAAAAATTTTGAATACTACAGCAAAGGAAGTATGCAAAATATTTCTTTTGCAGGAGGAAAACATTATAAAAAATAAAGATACGGCATTAGATATTCAAAGTTCTTTACTTGCTTTAGACACTCTAGGCCGCATTACCATTGTATGGAGAGATATACTGGGTTATAATATAAGTGACCTAGCGGAAATTTCCAAACATTCTAAATCAGAACTATATAAAATACTTAACAATGCCAGAAAACAGCTGATCTTGTCGAAGGCTTTTAAATGTTCACAAGCATAAGAAATCTAAAGATAATTAGTGCCTAGGGAGTATGTGATTATTAGAAAGGAAAGAACATGAAAAAATTCTCATTAATTTTATTATTTGTAGCTATTATTTTGATTATACCAATCTATGCTTATGGGGATGTAGGACCTAAACCCTCTGTAGTGGTTAATTTTGAAGGTTTTGAAGGAGAAATGTACTATGTAACCCTATTGTCTGAAAAACCAACAACGGGACCTTATAGTGCAGTAGGATTATTTGAAGGTAGCCGAAGGTATAGTGAAGAAGATGTAGATTATGAAATTTGGCAAAAGTTTGTATCTTTTCAAGATAGAGATGGATATTATTTTTTGCAATACTTTAATGAATGCACTGAAACTTCACAGTTTGTTTGGGGATACTACCCTCCTTACAAGTTTAAAATTTTAGTTTATTTTCCTGAATTAGATTGTTTCCTTCTTAGTGATATATATGAGCGTTATGCCTTTGATTCCTACTACAAGGTGGATGTAAGAGAAATAAAACTAGTACCTTCTGCAACAATAGAAGGGATTACTGCAGAAAGGAACTATAATTATACATGGGAGATTATAT
>JAAYRW010000011.1 GCA_012518555.1 Tissierellia bacterium | reverse complement strand
ATTAATATATGAAAATAGCTATGAAGGGAAGAGTAGTCATTAAGAAAGTTATAGAGAGTTGGCACTTGGTGGAAATCCAACACGGAATTGATGATGAAGAACATCCCTAAGCTTCTAACCGAAATTTGATTTTGCAAAAAAGTAGGCTTAGACGGGTATAGTCCGTTATTCACTATACAGTATCGAATTTGTTCTGTACTGGTTAAAGCTGAGCCTTTTGCTAATTAAGGTGGTACCGCGGAAGAATACCTTTCGTCCTTTTTGGATGAGAGGTTTTTTATTACCATAATATAGGAGGAAATTATATGAAAAAACTAGGTATAAGGGAAACTCAAATTGGAATAAAAATTATTAAGGACTTTTTTGAAAGAGAATTGGCTAAAAAATTGAATTTGATAAGGGTATCTGCTCCCTTATTCGTCAGACCTGAGACGGGATTAAATGATAATTTAAGTGGAGTAGAAAAGGCTGTATCCTTTAATATGAGAAAATATAATGAAGAGATAGAAATAGTCCAATCCCTAGCAAAATGGAAGAGGATGGCTCTAAAACGATATGACTTCAAAATAGGTGAGGGTATTTATGCTGATATGGACGCTATAAGACCCGATGAGGTTTTAGATCATACCCATTCTATCTATGTTGATCAATGGGATTGGGAAAAGGTAATATCAAGACAAGAACGAAATGAAGAGTATTTAAAAGAAACAGTAGAAAGTATATTCCAAGTATTTAAAAGGACAGAGAAGAAAATTAATAGTATATATCCTTTTTTGGCAAATAAATTACCTGATAAGATAAAATTTATCACTACTCAAGAATTGGAGGATAGATATCCAGACAAAAGCCCTAAGGAGAGGGAAAGCTTAATTTGCAAGGAATATAAGGCAGTTTTTCTAATGAAAATTGGTAGTAAACTAAGATCTGGAGTACCTCATGATGGTAGATCTCCTGATTATGATGATTGGGAATTAAATGGGGATATATTGTTTTGGAATCCTGTACTTGAAGAGGCTTTAGAATTATCTAGTATGGGCATAAGGGTAGATGAAAAATCCTTAGAAGAGCAATTAAAAATGGCTGGGGCTGAAGAAAGAAAAAAACTCACCTATCATAAAGCCCTTTTAGAAGGCAAATTTCCTCTTACCATAGGCGGCGGAATTGGGCAATCTAGAATTTGCATGTTTTTTTTAGAGAAAAGGCATATTGGTGAAGTTCAAGCTTCTATATGGACTGATAGTATAATTGAAGAATGTGCTAAGAAAGATATATTTTTACTTTAATAGATTTATAGTGTAAAATAGAGTAAAAAGGATAAGGAGTATAGAAATGTTTAGTAAACACAGATTTCCATTTATACTATTAGGTTTAGGTATGGGTATAATATTGACTAATATACTCTATACTTTTAACCCTCATATAGAGTATAGAGAATATACTGAAGAGGAGATAGTGGCTATAGCAGCCGATTTAGGAATGGTATTTTTGAAAGAAAATATTGAAACTAGCCCTAAGGAGGAAAAAGAACCTGTAAAAGAAACCTCTTTGGAATTAGAAAGCGAAAAAGAAAAAGAAGGGAAAATGGATGAGGTAGTTTTTACTATAGAAACTGGGGATTCTTTAATCAAGGTATCTAGAGGTTTGGAAAAAGCTGGGGTAATATACGATGCAGAAGATTTTCTTAATTTTGCCAAAGATAAAGGAGTAGATAGAAAACTTAGAGTAGGAGTTTATAATCTAACTACTGGCTTAGATTATGATACCATATTATCTATACTTATGAAGCTTGATGAATGATATATTAAATTAGTACTAAAGTATGTATCTTAAAATAACTAAGCATTGATCCTATTTCAATGCTTTTTTTCTTCTGGATTCTTCATTTTTTGCTTTTAATTTAAAAATAATCGAAGTTTATATGTCAATAACTTTTGAAAATGTCAGTAAAAAATAAGCTAATTATCGCTTAAAAATGT
>JAAYRW010000119.1 GCA_012518555.1 Tissierellia bacterium | reverse complement strand
CGCGAAAGATTATCTGTTCTTGAGTTCCTTCGCCGTCGTTGCCAATCACGCAGCATTGTTTTGGCATGCAGTCAAGGGTGGCGACGACTAACGTAAAAGTAAATTTTTGCGATTTTCTAGGTGCTTTTCGCCTAATTTTTTTTTCCTTGTTTTTCATAGACTACTTTACACTATCCTATTTATTGGTATAGAAATATACCTCTTAAAGCCTAACAGTACAAAAACACTGCATTTTCTAAATTAGACGTACAATAAGCTATTGAAATTCCAATAAATCATAATGATTGTCTCTAATGCATCTAAAAAAGAGCTGCATGATTTTCTGACAAGTTCTTTACTGTCAATATCCCTAAGCTCGAAAAAAAGCATTGGATTGGTATCTAATCTTGTTCCAATTACATACAATTTTAGTGCTTAGAGCATCAATTAAAATTTCAACATCATAGGGTATTCATCCTCAAACTTTCATTGTTGGTCTAATGTTTCTTCTGGTTTTTTAATGATATAATCGGACATTTTTACTTGGTGCCATTCATCAGATTCTATTGCCACGTTCCTTGTATATAGAGTAATATAATTATTTTCATCTATAACTGCTTTAAAATAAAAATTATTTTCTTGGGGCTGCAAATATTCGTCATAGTATATTTGATAATAGTCGTCGCCCCGCTCCTTGGCTTCCTTAATGTACTCAACTGTATCCGGGTCTCTGTCATAGTTTTTAGTTATTAATTTATAGTGGAAAATAGCTTCAACCTGCCCATTTACAACTTCTTCTTTATAATCAGAGATTATAAAATCTAGTATTTCGTAATATGGAGAATAAGCATTAATGCATTCCTCTTTCAAATATGCACTTATTTTTTCTTTGTTAGATACTGTAATCATTAATGGCATCTCTATTAACTCCTGCAGCTTTTCCGGGCTTTCGGCATAATTTCTTACATCCTGCCCAACAGTATAATCTGCCCATTCACGAGCGTTAATAAAACCTACCTCACGCTTGCCATCTGTTAATGTTGCGCGAACGCCCTTTGCATTATCAACCAAGGCAAGTAAAATGAGTGCATTTTTACGGAAAAGATTTGATTTTAAGCTTTCTTCCGTATCATATTGCTTAAGCACCTCAGAAGTAGCCAAATATACAATTTCTATATCATAGGGTTGTTCACTTGTATGTAACTCAATGTGATCGTATTGAACATCCTCTGGCACAGCTAATAGGCTAACCAGCCTACCAATTGCAGAATTGTCTCCAATATACTTTGTACGAGCTTTCCATAGTTCCTCTGCAGAATTAATCTCCAATGGTATAGTCACACTTTCAGACTGATTGTTTTTTGGATTTGTTATAAGTGCAATTCCAACTACTATTACAGCAATAATCAAAGCAAGACCAACCCAATTCTTTGGCTTTTTATAATTCAGAATATTCTTTATCCTGCTTTCAGTATTGTTTTCTCCAAAAGCTATAGGACTTCCACCTATTATCTTCCTTCCTGTTGACATGGAAAGAAGTGAGGTTGAATATTCCTTTTTTATATTGTTTCCCATTTGCTTTACTACTTTTTCATCACAAGACAGCTCCATATCTTCTCCCATCAGGTAAAAAGCAATCCACACAAGGGGGTTAAACCAATGAATGCAGCTAACTATAAAGAAAGCTAATTTTACAAAGTGGTCTAATCGTTTGATATGAATCCGCTCATGTAATAATACATAGGACCTTTCACTTTCCGAAAGATGGTCAGGAAGATAAATCTTTGGCTTAATTATGCCAAAAACAAATGGTGTTTTAAATCCATTTGCAATGTAAATATTATCCTCTATATGTTTTGCATTCCTTAAATTACGATACAGCTTTACAGTTGTAATTACACTGTAAATAAGAAGCATAGCTATTCCAATAAGCCAGACCACTTCCCCTATCGTAAGCCAAATTTGCATAGGGTTAGCACTTGCAGCCGGATTAAGGGGCGGTGGCAATACATTGTTTACTGCACTGTCAATCACTGCTATACCGCTACTAATTTCAGGTTTTGGGGAATAAGCAATATCCTGCGGAATATTTACATTATCAGGAATTAAGCTGAATATACTATCAAAGGAAAATGGACATACTAATCTAAAGAGCACTGCAAACCACAATGCATAGGAATAAACCTTAGGGAATCTTTTCAAAAATAATCTAATCATTATTACAAAAATAATTACATAACTTGCTGTTAGGCTCATATTAAGAAGGGTTAGAAACAATTGTTCCATCACTATGCCTCCCTATGCTCATCAATTAGCTTTTTTAATTCCTCAGCTTGTTTTTTATTTAATTTTTTACCATCAAAAAAAGCTGTTATAAATTTCGGCAAAGAACCTCCAAAAGTATCTTCAACGAAACGTATGCTTTGTTTCGAGTAATATTCATCCTTTGTAATTAAAGATGAAACTACAGCATTATTATTTTGAAATACTTTTTTATCACATAGTTTTTTCAACACTGTATATGTTGTTGATTTTTTCCAATTCATTTCTTTCTCGCATAATTTCACAAGTTCACCGGAACCAATAGGCTCATTCTTCCAGATTAATTCTGCAAATTTTTCTTCACTTTCAGTAAGTTTGTATTCTTTCATAAACGCCTCCTAAGTCTATATGTTATCGACCTTGTATTTAAAGTCTATGCTATATAGACCAAAAAGTCAAGATAAAGTTCGTTTATAAATGTTTAAGAGTAATCAAACACTGTTGTTAAGTCAATAAACAAGTCAGGAAATACAGTTACTTCTATTTTTTCTGCATCAGTATAAGATTCCGGTCTACCATATCTGTTATTTTTCTGTAATGTAAATACATTAACATATTTGCCGATAGGATCAACAATCCAATATTCTTGCACACCAGCCACTTCATATTTATTGAATTTTAGCACTCTATCAATTCTTGATGTAGAAGGAGAAGTAATTTCAACAATAAGTTTTGGAGTGCCAAAATATCCTGTACCTGCTAACTTCTTCCTATCACAGATAACTGTTATATCAGGCTGCAAAACATTGTTTGATTCTTCATCTGATTTTTCAGCATCAGATAATCTCAAGTCAAAAGGTGCAGTAAATGCTTGACATTCTTTACCTTGTAAGTAATTAGCCAATTGTCTAAATAATCCGCCTGAAACTGCTTGATGCTGCCATGTTGGTGCAGAAAGTAGATATGGCACACCATCGATAAGTTCACATTTTTCATCATCTGACCAAGTTAAATAATCTGCATATGTGTACTTCTTATTTTCTTTTGGTAATGACATTTTTATCTCCCTTCTAATTATTTTTAAAGCTTTTATATACTGATTATATCATTCTATATATCTTTAATCCATTATTTTTCATAAAAATACCATAATTTTTAGCATCTTAACCTGCAAATCAGAAATTATATTTCTGTCAGATTCCTTTCCGCCCATTTCCCGTCTCCGCCTAAAAACCCCGCTTCATTTGCTCCATGAAAAAGGACTTGTTGTCTACAGCTCGCATGGTTGCTAAGATTCCGTCTAAGTGATCGTATTCATGCTGCAAAAGTTCTGATAAATCACCCTCTAAGTGCATTTGCTGTACCTTGAAATTCTCATCCAAATAGTCAATAGTAGCTCGCTTATAGCGCTCTACTTTAACCATTAAACCAGGAAATGACATACAGTCATCCATTAGAGTATATTTTTCATTATCAGGAAAAGACATAACCGGATTAATAAAGACATAAGCTTTATCTATAAACATGTAGAGCAAGCGTTTTTTAATTCCTATCTGTGGCGCTGCAATTGCACGACCGGCTCCATATGTTTTTCTGTAATCCATAAGAGTATCATGTAAATCTCTTATCCATTCAGATAAATAATTAATGTCTGTTTCAGTAACTTCTTCACTTATTTCATATAGCTTTGGGTTTCCAAGTTTAAGTATTTCTCGTACCATACCATATTTCTCCTTTATTTTATATTTAAAAAACCCCCGTTGCCGGGGGATCTTTTTTCTACTTAATATATTTAGCCACAATTTTATTAACATCTTTTCCATCAGCTCTGCCTTTTACTTTAGGCATTATGAAGGCCATTAGCTTACCCAGATCTTTTTTAGTCTGAGCGCCGGTTTCTTCAATTGCTTCTTTAACAATTGAAGTTAGCTCTTCATCTGACAGTTGAGGCGGTAAATATTCTAATAGTATTTTGATTTCTTCATTGGTAAGATCTATAAGATCTTGTCTATTGCCTTTTTCAAAGTCAGTTATTGAATCTCTTTTTTGCTTAACCTGTTTTGCAATTATATCCACTATTTCACTTTCGGTTAATTCTACTCTTTCGTCAACTTCTCTTTGTTTAATAGCTGCACGAACCATTGTTATAGTATCTTTTTTGACTTTGTTCTTAGATTTCATAGCTTCTTTTAAATCTGCCATGAGTTTCTCTTTTAAAGGCATAAATTCACCTCTTATCTTCTTGCTTTTTTGTTTTTCTTTCTACGAGCTGCTTCAGCCTTTTTCTTACGCTTAACGCTTGGCTTTTCGTAATGCTCTCTCTTTCTTACTTCAGACATAACACCTGTTAGTGCACATTGTCTTTTAAATCTTCTAAGAGCATTATCTATCGACTCGTTTTCTCTAACCTTTACCTCTGTCATTTTTGCTACCCTCCCCTCGTCTTCTACTACTGTATGTCCAAGACACCAGCGAGTTTTGAAATAGCACTTAATTATTATATACCATAGAATAAATAAATGCAAGAAATTTTGATAAAGTTGTTACAATTTTATGATAAAGTCTCTGATAACTTTTTACCACCTAAAATGTGGAAGTGGAGATGGTGTACTGTTTGGCGTCCATCTTCGCCACAATTACTGATAACCCTGTACCCTGAATCTTTAATTCCCTGTGCCTGAGCAATTTTATTTATTGCTTGGAAAATTTCTGCAATAATATGGCTGTTATCATTGTTAATTTCATTCATTGATGCTATGTGAATCTTAGGTACTGCCAATATATGTACAGGCGCCTGAGGAGCCATATCTTTGAAAGCTGCAATGTATTCATTTTCAAAAACTAATTCAGTGGGTATTTCTTTGTTTGCTATTTTACAAAATATACAATCCATGATTTCACCTCACTTTAATTAAATTATTCACCTAATAAATAATCGTTCCTTATATCTTTAATATGAACGTTAATTATTTGATTTTTAACATTTATACTACTTTTTATCAAAACTTTCAAGTAGTTTGTGGTATATCCTTCATATATATTCTCTTTATTTTCTTTTTCCACTAATAAAGATAGGTTTTTACCGATAAATTTCTCCATAAATTCTCTTGAGATTTTTTCTCCTAATTGAATAAGCTCCTTACTTCTTTCGGATTTTATGGAACTATCTACTTGATTATCCATTTCAGCAGCCTTTGTGCCTTCTCTTATGGAATACTTAAAGACATGAATTCGTGAAAACTTTATATCCTTTACGAAGTTCTTCGTTTCATTAAATTCTTCTTCCGTTTCTCCAGGGAAACCTACGATAATGTCAGTAGTTATACCGGCATAAGGCATATACTTTCTTATTAATTCCACATTGTTTTTATATTCATCAGTAGTATACTTTCTGTTCATTCTTTTTAAAACACTGCCACTTCCACTTTGAAGTGATAGATGGAAATGATCGCATGTTTTTTTAAGACTTGAATATCTCTTCATGAAATCTTCCGTTATTAAGTTAGGTTCTAAGGAGCCAAGCCTTATCCTTTCTATACCGTCGACATTTTCAATATCTTCTATTAATTCAATTAAAGCGTTATTCAGTTGCAAATCCTTACCGTAGGAAGAAATATGGATTCCGTTTAATACAATTTCTTTGTAGCCGTTTTCTGCAATTCTTTTTATTTCTTCCATAATATCTTGGTGTTTTCTGCTTCTTATAGGTCCTCTTACATATGGAATTATACAATAGGAACAAAATTGACTGCAGCCGTCCTGAATTTTAATATTAGCACGGGTTTTATCATGAACTGCACTTATTTTTAACTCTTCGAAATTTTCTCTTCCTTGAAAATCATCTACTAGGTAAAAATGTTCCCTATATTCCTTATTGTTTAACTTATTTTTAATAATACTTCCTATATTACTTTTATGCTTTGTCCCTATAATTATGTCTGCCTGGGTTTCTTTATTTATTTTTTCCGAATTTAATTGGACACTGCAACCAACTGCAACAACTAAAGAATCCGGGTTAATTCTTTTCGCCCTGTTAATAAATTGTCGCGATTTTCTTTCGCTTTCCTTAGTGACGGCACATGTATTAATAATATATATATGGCTAATTTCGTTGGGAGGAAGAACTTTAAACCCTTCCTTTTCCAAAATTTCACTCATTGCTTCTGTTTCAAACTGATTTACTTTACAACCTAATGTTATAAAGGAAACAGTGTATTTTGTTTCTATATTCAAGTTTTTTCTCCTATAGGTCAATAATATACATACAACTATATCCTAAACGATATGTCTGTTTTATAGTATCATAGAATACTTATAAAATCAATGTTAGAAAGCATTTTCTATATGGTTTATCTTTTTTTCGCTTATTATTATTTCTACTAGGTCAAATTGGCAAAAGAAATCGTCCTTACCTTTTAACATGAAGTAATACTTAGCTGTAGCTCTTAGTTTATTTTGTTTCGAAAAAGTTACTGCTTCCCTTGGATAGCCATAGTTAGTATTATCTCTACCCTTAACTTCTATAAAATGTATTCTTCCGTTCTTTTTAGCAATTATGTCAATTTCTCCAAATTTACTAAAAAAGTTTTCTTCCAATATTTCGTAGTTCTTGCTTATTAAGTATTTTTTTGCTATATTTTCGTATTTATACCCCTTGTTTTTACTGTACATTTTTCCCTCTTCTACTACTATAACTTTTATTACTTCCGGTTAAGTTTGTTCTTTAATTAATTTAACAGCAGAACTAGTTCCAATTCTTGAACAACCAGCCTTAATATAATTTTCCATATCTTGTAGGCTTCTTATGCCTCCAGAGGCTTTAATTTTAACCTTAGGTCCGATATGTTTTTTAAATAATTCTATATCTTCCCTTCTAGCTCCTCCTGTTCCAAAACCTGTTGATGTCTTAATATAATCAGCACCGGCCTGGGTAACAATATGGCACATTTCAATTTTTTCTTCTTCTGTAAGATAGCATGTTTCAATTATTACTTTAAGAATATTTCTTCCTACAGTCTTTTTAACTCTTGTAATTTCTTCTAAAACTTTTTTATAATCTTTGTTTTTAAGGTCAGAAATATTAATCACCATATCAATTTCATTAGCGCCATCTTTAAAAGCCTGTAAACATTCCGCTAGCTTTGCTTCAGTGACAGCATAGCCTAAGGGAAAACCTACTACTGTACAAATATTTAATTTGCCCCCGTAAGTACTACTAACCCTTTTAACATAATTAGGAGGGATGCAAACTGAAGCAGTTTGGTACAATATTGCCTCCTCACAAAGAACAGCTATATCCTCCCATGTGGCAAAAGGTTTTAACAGAGTATGATCGACGTACTTCATTATATTTAACATATTACAATTCCTTTACTATCTTTCTATTACTTATCTACATATTACCAAATAAGTATAGATAAATCTACAATAAATCTATTATTATATTAAAGTTTACTCCTGGTTGCTGGCAACTTTTCCCATTGCTTTAAGTTTTAAGCAAATTATGGTATAGTATTAAAATTATTATTAAAAATAGTATAGAAGGAGCGTGATATTTTGATTAGACCGGGAAAAACCCCGCTAATGAGGTCAAAAAAATTAGAAAAAGCTTTAGGTGTAGAGCAAATTTATTTGAAATTAGAAGGTGCAAACCCTTTCGGGAATAAATTTGACAGAATTTCCGAAACATTAGTTAAAGATGCCATAGTACGTAAACGTAGTGGTCTTTTAATAGATGGACCCAGTGACTATATAAGTTCTATGATTGACTATTCAGAAAATTTTGAAATAGAAATAAAAATTGCCTTATTCAAAAAAGAGCAATGGAAAAAAGACTTATTTTCAGATGTGGAATTTGTAGATTTTAGAAATGCGGATTCTGGCAATAGACATGAGTTGCTTGAAAATTACTGCAAGAATAACAATTATTACAATGCATCAAATATATATGGTAACAAACATTTAAGTATAATTTCCCTCCAAAAAATAGGAGAAGAAATTGCAGAAAGATTGGGAAACAATATTTCAACAGTTTTTACTCAATTAAGCAGCGGTTATACAGTATCGGGAATTTATAACGGATTCGTTAATAAGTGGGTAGAAGGAGAAATAAACAAATACCCTCAAATATATTCCTGCACTATTCCAGATGGGAATATAATATACAGGGATTATAAAAAAAATTTAGAATTAAATGATGTTAGCATCGACGATTTCGACGTAAAGGTTAATAAATATACGAAAAATTTATTTGCTGATGAAGGGGCTTTATTAGAAGAAGCTTTAAAAGCAATCTATGATACAGAAGGGAAAGTAATCCCCGTTAATGAAGAATTATTAAAGGAAAGTGTTAATTTTTTAAAAAAAGAAGAATATATTGATTTAACCGTTCAAGAGGGTTATTCCTTTGCAGGCTTTTATAAACTTGCAAAAGAAGGAAAAATTAATAAAGGCAAACACGTTATAATACTTAACAACGGCAAAAGCGATTTAGAGCTAATAAGATTGGAAAATTTCAGAAAATATTCTAAGGAAACTATTACTAAATGGACAAAAGAATGGCTACAAGATTACTCCGATACCTTAGACGAAACAGAAGAAGCTATTGAATACGCTATGAAAAACGGTTTCATTGTCATAGCTTTAAGAAACAAAACTCCTCAAGGTATCGGTGTCGTTGTCAACCTTGAATTTGAAAAAGTTTTACCTACCTACCATCTAGTATATATAGGAACGAAGGAAGGAAATAAGGGAAGAGGAATTGCTTCTGAACTTATTAACCAATTAGTAGAATTAACAGAAGGTAGACTTTCTCTTCATGTAGATTTGGATAATAAAAGGGCTAGGACTTTATATAAAAAATTAGGCTTTAAAACCCAATACTACAGAATGATATACGATGAAGATCATATAAATCCCTAAAGAAAGCACCGACTTCACTAATTTGGAGTCTCAGTGACCAATAAATTGGGAAGTCGGTGCCTATGACCTGCCAACAATTTCTCAGAAAGACTCTGAGAAATGAAGTTAGGCTTCAGGTCTAGAAATGGGCTAGGGCATCATATGCCTTCTGATATGTCCTTAATCATTTTAATCGTTCCTTGTATTCCTCCAGTAGTTACGTACCATACCGCTGAATCAAGGTATATAATATTGTCCTTTTGAACTGCTTCTGTAGATTCCATCAAGTCATTATTTATTAAGACTCCTGCTGATTCTGAACCTGTGTTTAGAGCTGCCCCCCTATCTAATACTATTAAATAATTAGGATTTTTTTCAACTAAATATTCAAATGATATTTTTTGACCGTGGGTGCTTGATTCTATATTTTCATCAGCTATCATAAAACCAAATTCATCATAGACAAAACCATACCTAGAACCTTCACCGTATACACTTAAATTTCCTTCATTTGCCATAACGAATAGTGCAGTTTTTTCACTTTCCATAACCCTTGATTTTAATTTTTCCATCGCCAATTCTATTTCTCTTATCTTTTCACTTACTTCAGTTTCTTTGCCAAATACTTGTCCTAGTATATTCATGTTGTTTTTAAAGGAAGTGAAATAATTGCTACCATCTATAGGAACATAAATCGTAGGTGCAATTTCTTTGAAATCTACATACAAATCTAACTGTCTTTCAGAAATAAATATTACATCCGGTTCCAATTCAAACAATAATTCAAAATTAGGTTCTTTCAATGTCCCAAGGTCAGTATAATTATCGCCTTTATATTTACTTAAATAATCAGGCAATGAAGCTTTGGGAAGTCCTACTATATCAATTCCCATAGTATCAAGAGCATCTAAAAATCCATAATCAAATGTTACAATTCTTTTAGGATTAAGGTCTATCGTAACTTTATCTAATTCATGATTAATTGTAATATTAGTTGGTTCTTCAGCTTGTACAGACTCCGACTCTTCCGATTGTAGCTGATCTGAGGTTTCAGTACACGCTCCTAAAGTAAACACAATAACTGCTGTTAGTAATAATAGACTTATCTTTTTTAACTTCATAACTTCCTCCAAATATTTTAATAGTAGACACATAGTTTCATATTATTTAATTCTTGAATATCAAAATCCATATCGTACAAATTTTCTAATTTGTTTTTTTCAATTATATTGCCTGCATGATCATCCTCTACCTTTATTCCATCTTTTAAGGCTACTATGAAATCTGAGTAACAAGATGCAAAGTTAATATCATGAATAACAATGGCTATAGTCTTTCCCAGCTCACTTACAAGCCTTCTTAATATTTTCATTATTTCAACAGAATGTTTCATATCTAAATTATTTAATGGCTCATCTAAAAGTATATAGTCTGTATCTTGTGCTAATACCATAGCTATATAAGCT
>JAAYRW010000118.1 GCA_012518555.1 Tissierellia bacterium | reverse complement strand
CATCAGTTATAGCTCCAAGATACGATGAAAGTGGTAGTTTCACTTTTTCTCATGACCTTGAAGCTCTCGGAATGATACTCGATTATATACTTATATTAACTGATGAATGGGATTTAACAGATGACTCCTCACCTGGTCCCATAACACCTATCAGCAGAGTAAGGGAAGTTTTAGACTATATAGTTACTCTAGTGCCAAGGGAAAAGATTTTATTAAACTATCCCATATATGCAAGAGATTGGGTAGTACCCTATGAAGAAGGACAGCCGATTGAGACAATAAGTGCACAGGAAGCAATGAATAGGGCTCGAAGGAACTTAGTTAATATACAGTATGACCAAGTAAGTCACTCGCCCTTTTATTCTTATACAGATATGCAAGATATAAGCCATGAGGTTTGGTTTGAAGATGTTAGAAGTGCTCAGGCTAAATTTGATCTGGTGAAAGAATATAATTTAAGAGGTCTTAGTTATTGGTCATTGGCATATCCATTTGCACAAAACTGGGCGCTACTTGAAGATAATTTCATTATAGTTAAAGACTAAAATAGACAAGGATCCTATTAGATAATAAGATCCTTACTTCTATTAGAAGAATTCCGGCGTTATTATAAATGTATAATCAGGGCTAACTGTTGTTAAAGGTGTTAATAATACCTTGTATTCGGTAGTAACATTCGGGTATATTTGGATATTCATAAGATTTACCGGATGGTATCTAAAGTGGTTGACAGTCATATAGTACTGTAAAACACTACTTCTTTCGATTGCCGGTAAACTGATTACAGGAATTTTACCTTCTTCATCAGTTATATACCTAGTAATAAGATTAGCTTCGCCAAACTCTCCATATAATCCTATTATTGATAAAAGATAGACACTTACTGATGAAAAAGCTATGGGCTCATTAGTTATTCTATTACGAACGCTAACGACTAAACGTCCATTTTCCATAATAGTATCTGATTTAATTATTATTTTAAAATCATAAGATGGATTTTTCCTTCTATTCATTTTTTCCCTTCCTTTCAACTGATGAAAATACATATAATAGTATATGCAAGTTAAAAGACCTTTCTCATGTCAAAACCTTAACAAACAATAGAATCTAAAATTACTGTTGTAAAATATTGTGAATAGTGATATTATTTTAGTGCAGTTTAAATTGAGTAAAATATAATTAAAAGGTGCGTAATGAGCGAATACATAATTAAAATAGAAAATGTAAAATTTAAATATGATAAGGACTCGGATTATGCTGTAAATGGAGTTTCCCTTAATATAAAAGAGGGAGAGTTTACGGCTATAATAGGTCATAATGGTTCTGGTAAATCAACCTTGGCAAAATTAATCAATTCACTATTACTTCCCACTGAAGGAAAAGTTTATGTGAAGGGTATGGATACTTCTGATGATTCAAAGCTTTGGGATATAAGGCAAACAGCAGGAATGGTATTTCAAAACCCGGACAATCAATTAGTGGCTACAATCGTTGAGGAAGATATAGCTTTTGGTCCCGAAAATCAAGGAATTGAGCCTTCGGAAATAAGAAGGAGAGTGGATACTGCTTTAAATGCTGTAGGAATGTATGAATACAGAAAACGACCTCCTCATCTTTTATCAGGCGGTCAAAAGCAAAGAATTGCCATAGCTGGAATACTTGCTTTAAATTCTGATTGTATAATTTTAGATGAACCTACTGCTATGTTAGATCCTTCTGGCAGAAAAGAAGTTATGGAAACTTTGAAAAAACTTAATTCTCAAGGTAAGACAATTTTATTGATTACTCACTATATGGATGAAGCAGTTTTAGCAGACCGTGTTGTAGTAATGGACAAAGGCACAATAAAATTAGATGGAACACCTAAAGAAGTTTTCAAAAATATAGATAAAATCAAAGGGTTTGGACTTGATGTTCCTCAAGTTACTGAACTTACACAGGAACTTATAAAAGAAGGTCTTGATTTGCCTTCGGATATAATTGATGTAAAGGAATTGGTGGACATATTATGTCAATAATAGCTGAAAATATAAAATATATATATAGTGAAGGTACACCTTTCAAAACATTAGCTTTAGATAGTATTAACCTTACTATTAAGCAAGGAGAGTTTGTGGGGATAATTGGACATACAGGCTCGGGTAAGTCAACTTTGATACAGCTTTTTAACGGTCTTGAGATACCTACGGAAGGAAAAGTTACAGTAGACAGTAGGGTAGTTGGAGAAGATAAGAAAAAATTAAAATTAATACGCCAAACTGTAGGTCTAGTTTTTCAATATCCTGAATACCAGCTTTTCGAAGAAACTGTTGCAAAAGACGTTGCTTTCGGACCTATGAATTTAGGACTGTCTCAGGAGGAAGTAGATTTTAGGGTAAAGGAAGCTTTAGAATTAGTAGGCTTTAACTATAATAAAATTAAAGACGCCTCTCCTTTTGACTTGTCTGGAGGGCAAAAAAGGAGAGTTGCAATAGCAGGAGTCTTGGCAATGAAACCTAACTACCTTATTTTAGATGAACCTACAGCAGGATTAGACCCAGCAGGCAGGAATGAAATATTTAAGCAAATAAAAACTTTGCATAAGAAATCAAATGTTACAGTTATTTTAGTGTCTCATAGTATGGAGGATATAGCAAAGTTAGTAGACAGAGTAATTGTTTTATCTAAGGGGAAAATACATATGGAGGGTACGCCAAAGGAAATCTACTCACAAGCAGAAGAATTAGAAAAAATCGGTCTCGGTATCCCTCAGATTGCTTCCATAGTGAAGGAACTTCGAAAATGTGGCTTTAATATTAAGCCGGATATACTTACCGTAGAGGAAGCAAAAATTGAAATATTAAAGGAAGTGAAAAGAAGAAATGTTTAAGAATTTAACTATAGGCCAGCATTATCCCGTTGAATCGCCAGTACACGACCTTGATCCGAGACTAAAAATTATGATGACCATAATTTTCATTGTATCAATATTCTTCATTAAAAATTTTACCGGTTTTTTAATAGTTATAGGTTTTTTAACCCTTTCCATAAGTCTTTCAAAGGTACCTGTAAAGTTTGTTATACGAGGGTTAAGGCCTATACTCTTAATTATTATAATAACATTTTTAATTAATCTTTTAATGACGCCAGGAAGAACTATTTTTAAAATAGGCTTTATAAATGTTACGGAAGAAGGTTTAAAACAGGCAGGGTTTATGGCTGTAAGACTTACCCTGCTTATTATGGGAACTTCCCTTTTGACTCTTACTACTTCTCCCATAATATTGACAGATGGTATAGAAAGTCTTCTAAGTCCCTTTAAAAGATTCGGACTTCCTGCTCATGAATTAGCCATGATGATGACTATTGCTCTTCGATTTATTCCTACTCTTATGGAGGAAACTGAAAAAATAATGAAGGCACAAAAATCACGTGGTGCAGATTTTGAAAGCGGGAATATAGTAAGCAGGGCAAAAAATTTAGTTCCACTATTGGTTCCACTTTTCATAAGTGCATTTAGACGGGCTGATGAATTAGCAATGGCAATGGAAGCAAGATGTTACCGAGGTGGAGACCAACGAACCAGAATGAGGCAAATGGAAATTAAAAATATTGACTATATTGCTGCATTTGTTTTTTTAGTATATTTAACAGCAATAATATTGTTTAGAATATGGTAAGAAATATTAAATTAACCCTTGCTTATGACGGTACCCAATACTTTGGCTGGCAAACCCAAAAAAACCGACCTACAATCCAAGAAACCCTAGAAACCAACATAAGCATCGTAATGAAAGAAAAAATCAATTTAATCGGCTCAGGAAGGACTGATAGGGGAGTTCACGCTTTAGGGCAGGTGGCAAATTTTAAAGCAACTACTAAAATACCAGAAGATAAAATTAAAATAGCTATAAATGCCAAATTACCTTCCGATATAAGAGTATTAGAGTCGAGAGAGGTAGATATTGACTTTAATTCAAGATTTAATGCTGTAGATAAAACTTATATCTATCAAATTTATAATAGCTCGGTAGCTAATCCCTTTTACTCAAGGTATTCATGGTTTGTTCCACAAAATTTAGACCTTACAAAAATGGAGGAAGCTCTCCAGCTAATTGTGGGTACTCATGATTTTAAAGGATTTATGGCTACAGGGTCTAGCGTAAAATCTACTATTAGAACCATATATGAGGCAAATTTAGTTACAGAAAACAATTTACTAAAAATATATATAAAAGGCAATGGATTTTTGTACAACATGGTAAGGATTATAGCCGGAACAATAATAGATATAGGAAGAGGGCTGAAGGATATTTCATCTATAGATGAAGTTCTTATAGAAAAGGACAGATCTTTGTTAGGACGGACGGCACCGCCAGAAGGATTATTTCTAATGAATGTAAATTATGAATGAAATTCCAAAAAACAGCTTGACAACCTGCTTTAAAACATATAAAATGTTATAGGTATATTAGACAACGAAAAACCGTTCCAATGCCCCGGAGATAGGTTTTTTGAATAGATTAAAATTAATAATTAAATGATGAATGATGATTAAGTAGAATTACAGGAGGAAACCACATGAAAAGCTTCTTGGCTAAACCTAATGAAGTTGAAAGGGCATGGTATGTTGTTGATGCTGAAGGAAAAACATTAGGTAGACTTGCAACAGAAGTTGCCAAACTTTTAAGAGGAAAACATAAAGCTATATATACACCATCCGTTGATACCGGAGATTATGTTATAGTTGTTAATGCAGAAAAAGTAGTTTTGACAGGAAATAAAGTTGACCAAAAATTATACAGACGCCACTCTCAGTATCCAGGCGGATTAAAGGAAGTAACTTACAAAAATTTAGTACAGAGAAAACCTACTGAGCCTGTTTATTTGGCAGTAAAAGGAATGCTTCCTAAAAACAGCCTTGGAAGAAAAATGTTAAAGAAATTAAAAGTATATGCTGGTCCTGAGCATAATAATCATGCTCAAAAACCACAAGTATACGAGTTTTAATAAGGGAGAGGAGGAGTATTACTATTATGCAAGTACAATATAGAGGAACAGGTAGAAGAAAAAAAGCAATAGCAAGAGTAAGATTAGTTCCCGGAACAGGGAAAATTAATGTAAATAATAGAGATTTAGAAGATTATATTAAGTATGAAACTTTAAGGACCCTAATTAGGGAACCTTTAATGATTACCGATACTATGGGTCAATATGATGTATTGGTAAATGTAAAGGGTGGCGGATATACAGGTCAGGCAGGAGCAATTAGACTTGGAATTTCAAGAGCATTGCTTGAAGTTGATAATGAATTAAGACCTATCCTTAAGAAAGCCGGATTCTTAACTAGAGATTCAAGAATGAAAGAAAGATATAAATACGGTTTGAAAAAGGCAAGAAGGGCGTCACAGTTCAGTAAGAGATAATTTTTATAAAAATCAGTATGAAAGAGCTACAGAAATGTGGCTCTTTTTATTTTGTGTAAAAGCACTATATATAGTAAACATAGCGTTAAATAACACTACATATAGATGTTATAGATATAACAGTTAAATTGAATTGGACTGGTGGTAATTAATGAAGTGTTGTTAAAT
>JAAYRW010000117.1 GCA_012518555.1 Tissierellia bacterium | reverse complement strand
TAGATTTTTACATTTTCTCAGGGGCTTCCATTCCCAGAAGTTCCATTCCTTTCTTTAGAACAATATTAACTATTAAGGTAAGAAGTAATCGTGCTTTTTTCACTTCTACTCTATCTGTTATAATTGGACATTCGTGGTAGAAACGATTGAATTCCTGTGCCAAACCTACAATATATCGCGTTACTATGAAAGGCTCGTATTTATCGTGAGCATTTATTAAGGCTGTTTTAAACCCTTCTAATTTTTTTATGACGTTAAAAGCTTCCGTATTTGTTAATATAGAAAAATCAACATCACTATCAATAGTAATATCCGCCTTTCGAAGAAGACTGCAGGTTCTTGCATAAGTATATTGAACATAGGGACCTGTTTCCCCTTCAAAGCTTAAAGTTTTATCCCATGAAAATACATAATCCTTAATCCTATTATTGAAAAGTTCCTGGAATATAACAGCTCCTATTCCAACTTGTTTTGCAACTTTTTCTCGGTCTTCTAAATTAGGATTTCTTTGATTTATAATTTCAGTAGTTTTTTCTATAGCCTTATTTAAAACATCTTCTAAGAAAACTACCCTTCCTTTTCGTGTAGCTAAAGTTCCATCTTCTAAACTTACGGTACCGAACATAACGTGTACACAGTCATAAGCCCAATCATAGCCCATTAAATCTATTATTTTTCTCCACTGATCAAAGTGTAGTTTTTGCGGTGCTCCTACTACATAAATATTTTTATAAAAGTCATATGTATCTTTTCTGTACTTAGCTGCAGCAACATCTCTCGTTACGTACAATGTAGAGCCGTCACTTTTTTCAACTAAAGCATCTGTCAATCCATATTCCGAAAGTTCAACTATCTTTGCACCTTCAGAATCCTTTAGTAAGCCTTTTTCTTTTAGTTCGTCCATTATTGCCGGCATTTTGTCTGAATAAAAACTCTCTCCTGCCAGCGAATCAAATTTAATTCCGAACATATCGTAAACCCGATTAAATTCCTTTAAGCTTACATCCCTAAACCAAGCCCATAATTTAAGAGCTTCTTCATTGCCATCTTCCAATTCTTTAAACCAATATCTCGCTTCATCCTGATATTCAGGATGTTTTTCTATTTCCTGATTATATCTTACGTATAGCTTTAACAATTCAGGAATAGGATCTTTCTCAATTGCTTCTACTACTTCAGGCGTTCCCCATTTCATATAAGCTGATATTAGCATTCCAAATTGAGTGCCATAATCTCCTAAATGATTTATAGCTACAGTATTGTAACCCATATATTTGTATATATTGTTTATTGCATTTCCTATTAAAGTCGAACGAATATGACCGATATGGAATGGTTTAGCAATATTTGGAGATGAAAACTCAACTATTACAGTCTTGCCCTCACCTATATTTGTACTACCATAATCTTCTTTTTCCTCAAATGCTCGATTAAGCACTTGTTCTGCAAATTGTTCCTTATTCACGAAAAAATTAACATAAGGTCCTGCACTTTCAATTTTTTCAAATTCATTGACCTGCCCTATTTTTTCAACTAAGTCATTGGCAATAGCTGCCGGGGATTTTCTATATTTTTTTGCAAATTTAAAACAGGGAACAGCATAATCTCCCATATCAGCACTAGGGGGTATTTCTATTAATTGAAGAGCCTCCTCCATGGACAGCTCTGTTTCTATTGATATAAATATCTCGGCTACTTTTTCCTTAAAGTCCATATATTCCTCCACACACAATTCGGATATTTTTAGTAAATAATATCACAGCATTTTTTAAGTGTCAACTTGAATTTCTGCATATGCAGGCAATCTCAAAGTGCATTAGTTTAGTAAACTGTTCTTGTTGGTGCAAAAGTAGCTGTAATATTTAAAATTATTTTACGAAATCAGGCAATGTCCCTGTAGCAGATACTTGGCCTGCTATATATCCATGTACCAAAGCATCAGGAATGGCATTGGAACCAAGTCTGTTGGTGCCGTGAACTCCACCCGTAACTTCTCCTGCTGCATAAAGTCCAGGGATTGTAACATTCCAAATATCTTTAACTTCTGTCTTTTCGTTAATAACCAATCCACCCATGGTATGATGTACCGAAGGCCATTGGGGAATTGCATAATAGGGTCCACTGTCTATTTTTAACATAACGCCCTTGTCTATTACTTTTCCGAAATCCGGATCTTCTCCAGCTTCAACATACCCATTATGAGTGTTAATAGTTTCTTTTAACTTTTCAGCTGTCATGGAAATTTTGTTTCCTTTATATTCGTGTGAGTTTATTATTTCAACTAATTCTTCAAATGTATCAGCCTTGAAGATACGTTTATCTTTCATACCATCATTTAATTGAGTATCTGAAATAAACCCGCCTTTTTCAACTATTTCCTGGCCAAATATTGCAAAAGTAGGGAATCCTCCACTGTTCTGTGCTGCTCTTGAACATACATCACGTCTTTCACCTTCGTTTACATATCGTTCACCTTCTGTATTTACATATACTACTCCTGAGCTAGGCCCACTAAAGGGGATAACTGCATAGGCATCAAGTACTCCGTCTTCTGGTCTTGCAAAGGGATAAAGTTGGATATTTGACATTTGTGTCGTATTGGCTCCGATTTCCTGAGCCATAATTAAACCTTCGCCAGTGGCTCCTACATGGTTTGTCGAACAACTTCAGTTTCAGCATGAGATAAAATATCTATAGCTTCAATAGTTTTTTCGCCTAAGGTTACTTTTACTGTCATAGGGTTGACGCCCATTTCATCAATTGTATATTCTCCGGCTTGCATAGATGATATATTTCTTTCTGTTACAACAGGTTCTTGTGGTACTTGTGGTGTTACTGGCTCTTCCGCCCTTTCTGGTGTTTCTGGGCTTGTCGGTGTATCAGTAGGTTGACTTGTACATGCTGTCATAGAAAAAATCATACAAAACACAAGAATCAGCGAAACCAACTTAAAGTTCTTCATTTTAACATCTCCCTTTCATTTATATAATCTTATTGATAATTATATAACAATATTTTCTCTAAGTCAAAACATTACTATAAAATTCTTATTCTCCTCTCGTGGTAGGCCAAACTATTGAAATTCCAGGATAAACATAAGCGAAAATAATTAAATCCATAAAATACCAACCAGAATTGTAAGAAAAAATGTCGAAAACATAGATAATATATGTTAAATTGTAATCAAATAATGCGATTTTAATAAAAATTTTGCATTTACATACCCTAAACATTATAATAAAATAGACCTATATAAAATGTGGAAAAAGCACTAATCTTACGGAGGTAGTATGAAAAGAGAAATAGTTAGATTTGATATAGATAGAGATTTTAAGGCATTTGAAGACTTGTCGGTTATATCCTTTGGGGAAAATACAAATGTTAACAAAGAAATGTATGACTGGCTTTTTAATAAGAATCCATATAACAAATCGGGAAATATGATATACTTACTAAAAGAAGGGAATAAGGTAATAGCTTGTGACGGTTTGTTGCCTAATGAATTATATGTTAAGGGCAAGGTACTGCTGACGGCTCATTCAATAAAATCCATGACCCATCCTGATTACAAAAAGCAGGGTATATTTAGGAGGATGACGGAAAATTCCTGTGAAAGAGGAAAAGAGGACGGTGTAGATCTAGTAATAGGTCTTGCCAATGATCAGTCTTATGCTGCATATCAAAGATTTGGCTGGCCTACTCTTTTTGAAAAAGAAGTATACGTAAAACCCATACTTATTAACAATATACTTAGAAGAAGAATTAAAATCGGCTTTTTAGCAGAGTTAGGTAATTCTATTTATTCTTTATTCATGAAAAATAAACTTAAAAGTCAGATGGATAAAGAAATAAGATTTGAAATTCTTAATAAAGTTCCATTAGAAGTACAAGACTGTTGGGATAAATACAAATCGAAATATAATGTCCTTCTAGTAAGAGATTATAAATATTTAAATTATAGGTACAACGAAAGACCGGATGTTAACTATGTAACTGTTCTCGCTAGACTCAATGGAGAATTAATCGGTTTTGCAATACTTCACAATTCAGTTGCCAATGGCTCTAAAATGACATCCGCAGTTGAGTTTTTTACAGATCCTCATGAAGAAAGATATATAAAAGCATTGGCAAACGGCATTGCTAATTATTGCTATGAAAATAAATTAGAATATGTCGTTATAGGAACGGGGCTTTATGGTAAATACAGGGATGTTCTTTTAAAGAATGGATTTATGGTAACTCGAAAACCCCCTAAAAACAATATGATGATTGCCCATATTCTTTCTACTAGGGTTACCCTAGAAGAATTAACAGGTCACGAAAAATGGCATATAACTCAAGGAGATGGTGAAACAGAGTTAGATTTATAACTGTAATGTTTAAGCTTGTTAGAAAGGGCTAAACATATGTTAAAATATAATTTAAGATAGAATTTATATAGATATAGTAGAATTGTTTTTTAGATATTTAATGAGGAGAAAGTAATAAGATGATTAAATTAATAGTGGATAGTACGTGCGATTTAAATAGTGATATTTTGGACAAATATGATGTAGAGGTTATTCCGCTAAGTATTACTATTGACGAAAAAACTTATTTAGATGGAGTAGATATAACTACAGACAAAATTTATCAACATATGAAAGATGGCAAGGTCCCTAAAACTTCCCAAGTATCATTTGAGTCTGTTTCCAAGGTCGTAGAAAAGTGCATTTCAAAGGATTTAGACTTTATTTATTTAGCTTTTTCATCTAAGTTGTCAGGTACATACAATTTTGCCAAGAAAATTATAGATATTTACAAAGAGAAGTATCCCGAAAGAAAAATGGCAATAATCGATTCTAAAGGTGGAGCCGGAGGAACTGCTTTAATCCTTATACAAGCACTTAAAATGATTGAACGAAACTTACCCTTTGAATATATAATTAATCAAATACAATTTATGGTTCAATATATAGTTTATCGATTTACAATATCTGATTTAGAATGGCTGTCAAAAGGCGGCAGAATAAGTAAGTCTGCCGGATATATAGGAAACAAATTAAATATTAAACCATATCTCTTTGTGGAAGACGGACTTATAAAAGTTTCCAAAATGATTCGTGGTAACAAAAAAACTATTCAAACCTTAGTAAATGATATAGAGGCAGGTACAAAAAAATTTAAAAATCAAATTATCGGCATAAGTCATGCAGATGATTTAGAAACTGCTTTAATTGTGGAAGGAAAAATCAAAGCTTCCATTAAGGAATGTAAAACCACAATTTTTAAAATAGGTGCTGTTTTAGGAACCCACCTAGGAATAGGTGGTGTAGGCCTTTTCTTCTTTAATGAAAAACCCGAATTTTACGAAATGTAATAGTTTTTCCTTATTAAAATTTATCACATTCTTCCCCTTGCCAAGTATACTATTTATGTGTATATTATTATAAATAAAAAGGGAGGATTAGTTTGTGGATATATATGAATTAAATACCGTTTCCGTATGTATTAGGGTAATATTTTCCATGGTTTGCGGAGGCTTAATCGGTGTTGAAAGAAGTAGAAAAAGCAGGCCTGCAGGATTTAGAACATATATGTTGGTATGTTTAAGTTCTTCCCTTATAATGATGACCAGTCAGTACATTTATATTACTTTTGATGCCTCAGATCCAGCAAGATTAGGCGCCCAAGTAATAAGCGGAATAGGTTTTTTAGGTGCCGGTACTATTATCGTTACAAGCAGAAGCCAAGTTAAGGGTCTTACATCAGCAGCAGGTTTATGGGCTGCCGCATGCTTAGGTTTAGCCATAGGTATAGGATTTTATTACGGAGCCATAGTTGTATCAATAGCCGTATTTCTCATTATTACCTTCTTTAAAAAGCTTGATGTAATCATAGCTTCCTCAAATAAAATCATTAATATTTATGTTTCCTTTACAAATATAGAATGTTTCGATAAATTCATTTTACATTGTCACCAACTGAATTTTAGAATTAATGATATGGAAATAAGCAGAGATTCATCTATGAAAGAATTGACAGTTATCGCTTTTCTTTCCCTTGAATCTAAAAATCGTTTCAGTCATGTAGACTTCATAAAAGGATTAAGCGATTTTGAAGGTCTTATACATATTGAGGAAATATAGTTATACAAACACAAGAGGATGTCGGGAAATAGCTGCGCAGAAAAATTGCCTGCTTTCAACCAGCTTCCCGACAATACTTATTAATCATTTGAATTTTACAATAGTTACTCCGTCTCCACCTTCGTTGAAAGCACCTAATCTAAATTCTTTAATATGTTTATGTTTTTTTAGAAATTTACTTACCCCTTCTCGAAGTACTCCCGTACCTTTTCCATGTATTATTTCTACTTGATTTAAACTCGACATAAAAGCATCATCTAAATATTTATCAAGTTCCATTAAAGCTTCGTCTAAGGTAAATCCCCTCAAATCTATAGACGGATTAATAGAAGAAGTTTTTAACTTAACCATTTTTGAAGTTCGGTTTTCTTGTTTTAGCTCTTCTTCAGATTTTGTTTTTATTAAATCAGACTTATTAACCTTTGTTTTTATAAGGCCGATTTGTACGGTAACAGTTTGGGAACTATCTACATCGGATATAATATAGCCCTTTTGATTTAACTTTCTTACAATGACTGTATCACCTTTCTTTAATGGAGAACTCTCATAAGTATCCTCTTCCTGTAATTGTTCACTATATAAATTCTCTGTCAATTCCTTTGTTTTTTCGTTTAATGCCTGCCTTAATTCATTTGCCCTACGATTTTTGTCCCTATCCATTTCAAGCTTTAGCTTTCTTAATTCCTTGATAATTTCGGCAGCTTCTTTTTTGGCGTTCTCAACTATTTTTCTTGCTTCAAAATTAGCTTGGTTAATAAGCTTTTCACTTTTCTCAAGGGATTTTCTTTCCTTCGATATAAAGTCGCTGTATTTTTTCTTGCTTTCTGATTCTAATCTGTCTATTTCCTCTTTCTTTTCTTCTATATATATTCGATTTTCTTCAATTTGTTTAAGAGCATCTTCAAATTCTACCTTTTCTGTCTCTACATTCCTTTTAGCTTTATCGATAATATATTTTTGCAAACCTAATTTTCTAGCTATTTCAAAAGCATTAGATTTCCCCGGTACTCCTATTAAAAGTCTATAGGTAGGGCTTAATGTTTCTACGTTAAATTCTACACTTCCGTTTATAACACCTTCTGTAGTTAAAGCATATAATTTAAGTTCACTGTAATGAGTTGTTGCTGCCGTTAGAATTTTCCTTTCATGTAAAGTGTCTAAAATTGCAATTGCTAAGGCTGCCCCTTCTGTTGGGTCTGTTCCTGCTCCAAGTTCGTCGAAAAGCACAAAGGATTTATCATCAACTTCTTTTAATATTTTAACAATATTAGTCATATGAGAAGAAAATGTACTCAAACTTTGCTCAATACTTTGTTCATCTCCTATATCTGCATAAACTGCACTGAATACGGAAATTTCTGTTCCGTATTCAGCCGGAAGATGAAGTCCCGCCATTCCCATAAGAGAAAAAAGCCCTAAAGTTTTTAAGGAAACAGTCTTTCCTCCTGTATTAGGTCCCGTAATTATTAAGCTTCTATATTCATCACCTAAAGTTGCATCAATAGCTACAACTTCAGAAGGATCTATGAGAGGATGTCTGCCTTTTTTAATTCTAATATATCCTCTATCATTAACCTTAGGCTCAATAGCCTTAATACTTAAAGCATACTTACCTTTGGCAAATATAAAATCCAACTCTTTTAAAAGACCTTGGTTAGTTAGCATTTCCTGACTTATACCGCCGATTAGCAGACTAAGCTCAAGAAGTATCCTGTCGATTTCCTTTTTTTCTTCTATTTTTAAATTTGTAATTTCATTAGTCATTTCTACTACAGCCATTGGCTCTATAAAAAGAGTGGAACCGGTAGATGATTGATCATGAATAATTCCTCTCACCATGTTTCTGTATTCCTTTCTTACAGGAACTACATATCTATCATTACGCATTGTTACTATTGCTTCCTGTAAGTATTTCTGCATAGTTGTAGAACTTACTATTGAATTTATTTTATTTTTAATGGAATTATTCTTTGCTTGTATTTCTCTTCTTATTCTTTTTAATTCGGGACTAGCTTCATCAGATATTTCATCCTGGCTGATAATTACTTTATATATTCTGTCCTCAATTTCCTTATTTGTATAAATCCCTTTACACAGTTCCTCTAATAGAGGATAGCTACGATCCTTGTTATCATGAAGGACAAAATTTTTCAAAAGCCTTCCGGCTCTTAATGTATCGGCACAATTAATAAGTCCCAAAAGGGATATAATTCCTCCTATAGATCCTCTTCTTAGGTATTCTTTAACATCAGAAATGCCACCTAAGGGAGGAGCGCCTTTTTCGATAATTATAGAAAGAGCTTGCGCCGTTTGTTGCTGTTTAAATTTTACTACTTCTAGCTCAGAAGATGTGTCTAACTTGTATACCTCTTCTTTACCGATACTGGTTTCGGCAAAAGAAGCAACTTTTTCAATAATCTTATCAAATTCTAAAACTAATTTAGATTTCTGTTTCATTGTACTCCTTCCTGTATTAAGGGGACATTCCTCCTCCCCTTTCCTTTAAAGCATATTCTTAAAATAATGTCCTCTTGTAAAGCTATTTTCTTTCAAACTGTATTCTGTTTTAATTCCCTTTATTTCACAGTAGAGAGCATTTATCACTTCTTCAGTATCTTTCAAGAATTTAGTATCTATCAAGAAATATTCTACATTAGTCTTAACAAAATCAAAAGCCCTTCCTAAAATAGTAAGAGGTAGGCTGTTGTATATATGGGTAAGACGATTATGCCTTTCTAAATTAAAATATACTCCCTTCCTATCCTTAAGGGCATATGAATTTCTATAACTACATTTTTCACAATCTTGTAAGTTTTTGCAGTTTTTAAGAAGCGACATGGGACAATTTTTCATAACCATAAGCTGAACATATGCATGAGCTACCACTTCTGCCCTTAATTTGCTGTGCTTCATTATACTTTCCATATCTCTTATATTTGCTTCAACTGAAAATGTAAACCCTTCTCCACCTCTTGCATTTAATAGTTCAGCGGAAAATGAATTTATTATATTAAAGTAGGGTCCACAATGTATTTTAAGATTTGAATTTTCCTTGAAAAAATTAAAACTCCCTACATTATTTACACATACACCATCAAATAATTTCTCATATAATTTAATATTATTTTTTAATACTTTATAATTTGTTTTAGATACTATACTTGGAATCCACAAGTATTTTTCTTCAACATCCATCTTTTTAACATTAGTAAGATTTAAGTAATAGGGAAAATACAGCCTTTTAACTTTAGGACCCTTAACAAATCCTACTTCATCATCATCATTAATTTTTAAGCTTATTTTTGGAGTTACACTTTCTTTTTTAACAAATGGAAATAGGTCATTGTAGGAAAATTTAAGTTTTTCATTTCTACTATGCCAATTACCTGATTTTTGGAAAAGTAGTTGCGTAGCATCCCTTCTTAATTTATTTAAGGAACTTTTCCTTATGAAAACTCCCTCTTCCTTTATAATTTCTACTTCTGCTTCATAAATAGTATTACCTAGTTTAAGGAGTTGTTCTTTAATTATTTCATCTGTTACGGGATTTTCAATGCTACTTTCACATAGATCTCCTTTTACCACAAGGGTATTTCTATGGTCAGAAGCTGTAAGAATAGCCTCTTTGCCAATTTTTAAATCTATTTTAAAACTTATTTTATTTCTTCTAAACTTTGAATATTCTCGTGCTTTTTCCCTAACTTCCTCATCTATTTCAATGTCCCTTATACCAGAACTTAATTTTGCAAACATTTCTTCATCTTTTGAAGGCTTTAAATATCCGTTTGTATAACCTCTGCTAAATGTTGCCATTGTTTTATTTTTAAGGTCTGTTACATCTACTTTTCCTCCGTCATAATAATTATCGATTATTTGCCTGTAGTATTCCACTACAGATGAAGTGTATGCAGGACCTTTCATACGTCCTTCAATTTTAAATGTTTTTATTCCCCCTTCAATAAGTTCATATATGCTTTCTCCCGCAATGAAATCTTTCAAACTTAAAAGAGCTATATTAAAATCTTTAATATCCTGATTTTGCTCTTTATTATAAATGCTATAGTTTAGCCTGCAAGGTTGTGCGCATTTACCACGATTGCCGCTTCTTCCTCCCAAAAAACTGGACATATAACATTGTCCGGAATAACAAGTACAAAGTGCTCCATGGATGAAAACTTCCAAGTTTGCTTCTGTATTCTTAGCTATTTCCTTAAGTCTTTCTAAAGAAAGCTCCCTTGCCATAATAACTTTTTCTACATCATAATTTTCAAAAAATTTAGCCCCATGTTCATCATAGACTACTGCCTGGGTACTTATATTAACCGCTAGGCCTGGGATATATTTATTTAATAAATATAAAAGTCCTAAATCCTGAACAATTACTGCATCTACGTCATTTTCATACAAAAATGCAGCATAATTTAAAGCGTCAATAATTTCCGTATCTTTTAATAAGGTGTTCATGGTAACATACACTTTTACATTTTTATTATGGGCATATTTAATAATATATTTCATTTGCACATCATCAAAATTTTGAGAACTATGCCTTGCATTAAAAAACTTTCCACCTAAGTATACTGAGTCTGCTCCACTGTTTACTGCAGCATAAAAAGATTCAATACTTCCTGCCGGTGCTAATAACTCTGCTTTCATTATATCTCCTGTCTTTAAAAAAGAACGCTCTGCGTTCTTTTGATTACATAATTTACACAAAGGCATCATTGTGCTGTTTCTTGATCTAAAAGCTCCATAAGCTCTGTGTTTTCCTTTTTCAACTCATTAATTTCCAACTGATTGCGGAAGTTTTCCGCTTCTTTTCTATTTAATTTTTCTTGAAGTTGGTTTATCTTGTTTATTAAATTCTCCTTATCGTTATTTATCATAAGAAGTTCTTCTAAATATTTTTCCTTTTCTTCGTTAATTTCTTCGTATTTTCCTTTAATTGATACAACATTATTTTTCAAATCATTTATTGAAATATCCTTAGTAAATATAACTTCATCTTTTTCATCGAGCTTTTTCTCTAACTTCACAAGCTCTTGTTCTTTTTCATTAAGCCTTAGTTGAAGTTTTGAAATTCTACCGTTTAAGCTACTTTTTGTGTTATTCATGAAATTAAGTTCTTTTGTGAAGTTTTCTCTTTCTTTATATAACTCTTCATTAGTTTGGTTTAATTCTTCAGTTTTTATTTTTAACTCATTAATGAGCATTTCACTTTTCAACAATTGTTGCTCTTGTTCCCGTACCTTTTCCTGAAGTTTCGTAATTTGTGAATTTAAATATTCTCTGTCACTATCCCTTGCTGATAGTTTTTCTTTGTATCTTTCCTTTTCTATTACAGACTCGGCAGCTTTATTAATTGCTTCTTCTCTTTCTTTTTGTGCTGCCTCTCTTTCCTTCTTTAATATTTGGATTTCTTCACTTATTTCCTTTTTATAATCCGTAACTTCATCGGAAAGTCTTATATATTTGTCAATAATTACGAAAGATGACAAAATCAATTTGTCTATATCATTAAAACGTTTGTTTTGATTTGTTATTAAATTTATTTGTTCGTTTAAAATCGTTTCTATTCTTTTTACGTATTCGGGACTCTCTTTAGTTTTTACATTGTATTTTTTATCAACTATTACTATTTCTACTTTATTCATTTGCAAATCCCCTTTATTTTTTCATCTCGTATATAAATTTACACACTATAATATTAATGTAAATAGGTTAAAATTTCAATAGTAAATAGTCAAATTCTTTTAGTTTTTAAATTTAATGAAATTCATGGTATATTCTGTCGAGACATTCCTTAAGCATTGCCTTAGAACAACCGATATTAAGTCTAACAAAACCCTGCCCCTCTTCTCCGAAATCTGTACCACTGTTTAATACTACTCTTGCTCCATTTATTAGTTTGTTCATTAAATCACCCTGACTTAAATTACAAGCCCTGAAATCAAGCCACATTAAGTAAGTTGCCTGAGGTTTATAGGTCTTGATTTTCGGTAGTTTTTCCTTTATATAATTTACAACAAATTCTCCATTAGCCTCAATGTATAAAAGCATTTCATCAAGCCATTTCTCTCCATAAGTATAGGCTGCCTCAACAGCTGTAAGTCCAAATAAATTTACGGAATCTATACCTAGGGCAGCAGCTGAATCCCACATTTGTTTTCTTAAGACTTCATTTTCAACAATAATAAATGAAGTGGAAAGTCCGGCAATGTTAAATGTCTTACTAGGAGATTGACATACTAGGGATATATTTTTAGCTTTTTCCGAAACTGTATTAATAACCGTATGTTTATATCCTTTTAAAATAATATCAGAATGAATTTCGTCAGAAAGAATTTTTACATTATTTTCATAGCATAGGTCAGTCATTTTACTCAGTTCTTCCTTTGTCCATACCCGTCCTATAGGGTTGTGAGGATTACAAAGTATAAATAACTTTACACCGCTTTTTATTTTATTTTCAAAGTCTTGGAAATCAATAGTATAATTATTACCGTCAAAAATTAGAGGACTTGTAACTATCTCTCTTTTAGCTTGAGTAATCGATCTATGAAAAGGTGGATATACGGGAGTTTGAATTAATATTTTATCTTCTTTTTCCGTAAAACCATATATTGCAGCCTTAATAGAAGGTACTACGCCAGTTGACACATTCATCCATTCTCTCTTTACATGGTAAGAGTTTCTTTTTTCATTCCATTTAATTATGCTGTCATAAAAATTATCCGAAGGATATGTATAGCCATAGGTCTTGTGATCTGCCCTTTTTTTGACTGCTTGTATAATTTCCGGCGCTATTTCAAAATCCATATCAGCTATCCACATAGGAAGCAAATCATCCCTATCGTACTCCCTTGCTACCATATCCCACTTATAGCTGTTTGTACCTACCCTTTTTATAACCTTATCAAAATCGTACATATACATTCTCCTTTTAGACCTTTATTTATTTTGAAGCTGCCTTAACAAATACTTCAAATATTCTTAAAAATTCAGGAAATCTTTCGTACATTACTTCAGGATGCCATTGTATTCCTACTGCAAAAGTAAGTTCTTCAGATTCGATTGCTTCTATAACTCCATCCTCTGAAAGAGCAGTAACTTTAAATCCTTTAGCTATATTTTTAACTGCTTGATGATGGTAGGAGTTAATATTAATTTCATTAGCTTTAAAAACACTATGGAGTATGGAATTTTCCATTATTTTAACTTTATGATGAGGATATCCTCCAGAAGTAAATTTCGGTGAATGTCCATTTACCCCAGGAATTTGAGCATAAATATCCTGGTATAGGCTACCGCCTGCTGCCACGTTCATAACTTGTTCACCTCTGCAAATTCCAAGCATAGGAATATTTAATGCCGCTGCCTTTTTAAACAGCTTTATTTCAAACTCATCTCTTTCATAGTCTATGTCTTTAATCTCTTTAATAGGATCTTCACCATAAATCAAAGGATTAACATCGCCACCTCCGCTAAAATAAATACCGTCAACTACTTTTAAATATTCATCTATCAGTTCATCATCTGCCGTAACAGGAAGCATCAAAGGTATTGAACCTGCCTCTATTAAAGCCTTTAAATTACATTGATTTATTTTCAAATAACCGACACCATCAGTTACATCTTTATGTACTGTAACTCCAATTATAGCCTTCATTTTAGCCTCCATTTAATTATATCTTTAGCAATTGAATCTGCATCTAATTTATTTTCTTTTAATAAGTCATCTATGGAACCTTGTTTTATAAATTTATCCGGCAATGTTTTTATTAATAAGTCTGTTTCTTTTGGAAGATATGGTATTATATTTAAGGCAAAAGACCCATAAAGAGGTGCCTCATCAATTACAACTAACTTTTTCGTTTTGTTTAAAGACTTTAAAATAAGGTCTTTGTCAAAAGGTTTTATAAACCTTAAATTTAGAACTTCACCACTGATATTTTCTCTTTTTAAAATTTCACAAACATCTAACGCAGTCTTTACCATTTTACCTGCAGCTGCTATAGTTATATCTTCCCCTTCTTTTGCAATGGTGCCTTTGCCTAAAATTATTTTCTGATTACTCTTGTTAATCTCTTCATTCATAGCCCCTCTCGGATACCTAATAGCAATAGGTCCATTAAAAGAAACTGCAAATTCAAGCATACTTCCAAACTCTCTATAATCGACTGGTGATAGAACTGTCATATTTGGAATTTGACTTAAAAATCCCACATCGAAAACTCCTTGATGGGTTTCGCCATCGTTTCCTACTAAACCTGCCCTATCTACAGCAAAAATAACGTGAAGATTTTGAAGTGCCACATCATGTATAATTTGGTCGTAAGCTCTTTGTAGAAAAGATGAGTATATTGCAACTATCGGAACCATGCCACTTACTGCAAGTCCTGCAGCCATTGTTACAGCATGTTGCTCTGCAATACCAGCATCAAAAATCCTCTTAGGATATTTCTTTGCAAATTCATTAAGCCCTGTTCCATCTGTCATTGCAGCAGTTATTGCAACTATATCCTTGTTTTTTTCTGCAATTTGGCATATTTTTTTTCCAAAGAAATCCGAATAAGTAAAGGATGAAGACTTTATGCTTTCTCCCGTTTCCACATTAAAAGAAGAAACCCCATGAAATTCATTAGGCCTTTCTTCTGCAAATTTATATCCTTTGCCTTTCTTAGTAATTACATGCATCAGCAAAGGTCCATCCATATGTCTTGCAATCTCCAAGGATTCAATAATTTCATCAATATTGTGCCCATCTATAGGTCCCATGTAGGTAAGTCCTAATTCCTCAAAAAGCATTCCCGGAACGATTATTTGTTTAATTCCATCTTTAGCCCTTTTTAAAAATCCTTTGATTTTTCCACCTACAGGTATTCTGCTAAGTAGCTTTTCCACATCTTTTTTAGTAGATAAGTATCCTGTTGAAGTTCTTAACCTGCTTAAATATCGAGACATACCACCTACATTTTTTGATATAGACATTTCATTGTCGTTTAATATAATCAAAAGTTTAGTATTGCTTCTTCCTGCATCGTTTAAAGCTTCTAAAGCCATTCCTCCTGTCAAGGCACCATCCCCAATAACTGCT
>JAAYRW010000116.1 GCA_012518555.1 Tissierellia bacterium | reverse complement strand
GTATTTTTTCTGAGAAATGGTAGGTAGGTCATTCGCACCGAATTCCCAATTTATGCGACGTAAGGAGCAAATAAATTGGTGAATGAGACTGCGAGATGCCCTAACCCTCATCCAATTTATGCGACGTAGGAGCAAATAGATTGGTGAAAGAGACTGGGAGAAAGGAGATAGCTATGAGAACTATTTATTGCGTCGAAGATGAAACGGGAATAAGAGAGTTAATTACATTAGCATTAAGCACTGCAGACTTTGAAGTAAAGGGATTTGAAGACTCTACATCATTTTATGCAGAAATGAAAAAAAAGACTCCCGATTTAATATTGCTGGATTTAATGCTACCTAAGGTAGACGGAATGACTATTTTAAATGAACTTAAAAACAATGTAGACTATAAAAACATACCAGTAATTATTCTTACGGCAAAATCCTTAGAATTAGATAAAGTAAAGGGATTGGAAGCGGGAGCAGATGATTTTATAACGAAACCTTTTGGAGTATTGGAGCTGTTAGCAAGAGTTAAAGCGGTTCTAAGGCGAACCGACAAGAAAATTGAAGAAGAAGTTTTGACCTATGGAGGTCTTACGCTAGATTATAGCAAGCGGACACTCCACTATAATGACAATCCCGTAACATTAACATACAAAGAATTTGAACTTTTATACTATATGATGCTTAACAAAGGTATAGTCCTGTCAAGGGACAAAATACTTCAAGAAATATGGGGATATGACTATGAAGGAGAAACTAGGACTGTAGATATGCATATTAAGACCATCCGGCAGAAACTTGAAGCCGTAGGTTGTACTAATTATATTACTACAGTCAGAAGTGCCGGATATAAATTAGATGAACAGGTTGAACTATGAGAAAAAGGCTCTTTTTAGTAATATTAACAATTTCAGTAATAACATCTGCCCTAACATGTGTACTTACTACCTATGTTTATTATGGTTTTTACGTTTCTAATACAAAGGAACAGCTTAAAACAATCGTAAAAATAACTTCTGAACCTGAAAAATGGAGCGATTTAGATACCATCCAATTAACGGTAAATGATATTTTAAAATCTGTAAATTACAACATGAGATTTACAATAATTGAAAATGATGGGAATGTTACTTACGATAGTTGGACTGATGAAATTATTGAAAACCACAGAGATAGGCCGGAAGTTGATGAAGCATTTCAAAGGGGTTTTGGGGAGAACACTAGGTATTCAGATACAATTTCATCTGATATGTACTACTATGCAGTGAAACTAAATGATGGTCAAGTATTGCGACTATCCAGAGAAATAAGCAGCATGAACAAAATATTTACAGGTATCTTACCCCTTCTTTTTGTGCTGTTTATTTTTATTTTATTAATGGTTTATGTATTAGCCTCCATAATTGCTGGCAGAATTTTAAAACCTATAAATAGAATGACTAGATCCTTGGATGATATGTTGGAAGGAGAATCTAAGGTCCATATTACTATATATGAAGAATTGGAGCCCCTTTCAAATACTATAAAGGAACAGAAAGATAAAATAAATCAATATATAAATGAACTTAAATATGAACGGGATACAATATCATTTATAACTGAAAATATGAAGGAAGGCTTCATACTTTTAAATCGAAATAAGAATATTCTTTCTATAAACAAAAGTGGAAAGATTATGGTGGGTAATAGAAAGTTTTCAATAGAAGGTAATAGAAATATTTTAGAATTAACACGAAATCCTAAAATTATTGAAAAGGTAGACACAGCCTATAGAGAGAAAGAACATTTAACATATGATATAGCTACTTCAACAAAACACTACAGATATTATTTAAGTCCAGTTACTGAAGGTACCACTGTAAAAGGTTTGTTAATATTAATTGAAGATATAACTATGCAAAAGAAAGCTGAAATTATGCGGAAGGAATTTTCAGCCAACGTATCTCATGAATTAAAAACCCCTCTTACTACTATTGTGGGATTTGCTGAAATGATTAAAGAAGGTTTAATTAAAGATAATGAAAATTTTAAAAAATATGGGGCAATGATATATAAAGAAGGTATGAGACTTATATCCTTGGTAGAAGATTTAATGAGGCTATCAAAAATTGAAGAAGGTGTACAAACAGCTGAAAGGGAAATAGTAAATATTAAGGAAATATGCCAAGAAGTTGTAGCCTTGCTCCACACAAAGGCAGAAAAACACCATGTTAAAATAGATCTTAACTTAGATAATGTAGAAATGTGTGGAAACAGAAATTATATAAGCGAACTTTTATATAATTTAATAGATAATGGAATAAAGTACAATAAAAAAGGTGGGAATATTAAAGTTAATATATACCAAGATGACTATATAAATATAAGCATAGCCGATACGGGAGTAGGTATACCAGCAGAACATAGAGAAAGAATATTCGAAAGATTTTACCGAGTTGATAAAAGCCGTTTCAAAGAAACGGGAGGTACTGGGTTAGGGCTTTCTATAGTGAAACATATTACAGAACTATACAAAGGTTCAATCGCTATAAATAGCTCTGTAAACAAAGGAACGACTATATCTATAAAATTTCCTCTAGTATAGAGGTTCTTAGGAGTTGACATTAGTTCTTGGAAAGAATATTATAAATATAATAAAGATACAAGGAGTAAGGATGAATACGGATAAAAAAGAAATAACCAGTGCATTGACTCATTTAGGTGGAGCAATTTTTGGTGTAATAGCTTTAACTTTGTTACTGAAGCTTGCAATAGAATCAGAAAGTTTAATTAGGATAGGGGCCTTCTTAATATTCGGTTTAAGTATGATTTTTTTATACTCTACCAGTTGTATATACCATTTTATCGACAGTTCAAAGAAAAAGGCTAAGATAGTAATGCGGAAATTAGACCACATAATGATTTTTGTTTTAATTTCAGGTACATATACCCCTGTTTGTTTATTAATCTTAAATAAAAGTATAGGTTACAAGCTTCTTGCAGTAGTTTGGTCAATTACGCTAGTAGGAGCTCTTATAAAAATATTTTGGATACAGGCTCCTAGGTGGGTAAGCGCAGGATTGTACTTAGGCATGGGATGGCTTTCAATTATTGTCTTTATTCCCCTATTTAACAGCATGGATTTAGGAGGGATTTTCTGGCTTTGTTTAGGAGGTTTGCTCTATACTATCGGAGGGGTAATTTACGGCTTAAAAAAACCAAACATAGATAAACCCTGGTTCGGTTTCCATGAGTTATTCCATCTATTTGTTTTAGCAGGAACCTTCTGTCACTTTCTAATGATGTATTTCTATGTAGCATAAATAATAAGAATAAATAATATTAATGAGGTTGAATATGGATAAAATTCTAAGAATTAATATGAAAACAAAAGATGTTTTATATGAGGATGTATCAGAACAATACTCAAAATTAGGCGGAAGAGGCTTAATTGCTAAAATATTATTAAACGAAGTTAAACCTACTTGTGACCCCTTAGGAAGATATAACAAATTGATTTTTGCAACAGGTTTTTTGACTGGAAGCCTTGTTTCAAGTGCAAGCAGAATAAGCATTGGCGCTAAAAGTCCTCTTACTGGTGGAATTAAAGAAAGTAATGCAGGCGGCATTACCGCAATGAGACTTGCACAAAATGGTGTAAAAGCTGTTATAGTTGAAGAAATACCTGAAGAAAATAATTGGTATTACATAAAAATCAGTAAAAATTCTTGTACTTTAGAATCGGCAGATGAATATAAGGGAATGGGAACATTTGAATTTTGCAATGAAATGCTAAAAAAATATCCTAATTGTGCTGTAACTTGTATCGGTAGTTCTGGAGAAAGATTATACGGGGCTGCAGCTATTGCAACTATGGACAAAGAAAACAACCCCAATAGATATAGCGGTCGAGGTGGTCTCGGAGCTGTTATGGGTTCTAAGTATTTAAAAGGAATTGTTGTAACCGATAAAGGAAGTGTTGAAATATCAGACAAAGAAGAATTCTCTGCTGCTTTAAAACAGTATTCGTCTGTAGTTAAAGATGCTCCCAGCAGCTTAACTTATAAAAGCCTTGGCACTGCTTCTACATCTAGGGTAACAAATGAAATGAATGGATTGCCGGTAAATAATTTTAGCGGTGAAAAGTTCCAACATTTAGAAAGTATTAGTGGGGAAGCCTTATATGAATTAATAGAAAGCAGAGGTGGAGAAGGCAAAACTGCCCATGCTTGCATGCCTGGATGTATTATACAATGCTCTAATGTTGTTCCAGATGAAAATGGCAAAACAATAGTATCACCATTGGAATATGAAACAATAGGATTGATGGGCTCTAATCTTGGAATAGGAAATCTAGAAATAATAGCAAAATTAAATGCCATATGCAATGATATAGGAATTGATACGATTGAAACTGGTGCAGCTATTGGTGTTGCAATGGAAGCAGGAATAATTGAGTTCGGCGATGGCGAAGGAGCTCTAAGATTGATGGAAGAAATAAAAGAAGGAACTGTTTTAGGTAGGGTTTTAGGAAATGGGGTAGAAATCACAGGAAAAGTTTTTGGGGTAAGACATATACCTGTTGTAAATGGTCAAGCAATGCCTGCCTATGATCCAAGAGCTATTAAGGGAATGGGAGTAACATATGCAACTTCACCTATGGGTGCAGACCATACATATGGTGCTGTTATAAAGACTAGAAAGCCATATGCCCAGGCTTCCAGAGAATCTCAAATTCTATTAGCCCTTTATGATACATTAGGCATATGTATGTTTGCAAGGGGAGCAGTAGGTAAGAATTACGAACTGTTAGTTAATTTAATTAATGCAAAAAATGGCTGGAATATAGATTCTCAGTGGCTGATGAAAATTGCAGAAGACACTATAAGGGATGAGCATAAATTTAACCAATTAGCTGGTTTTACCAATAAGAATTATCGAATGAATGAATCATTTGAAGAAACAGAGATAGCTGATATACAAGCAGTATTTGATGTATCCGATGAAGACTTGGATAAGGTGTTAAATAGTTTCAAATGATTTGAGGTGTTATTTATGATTAAGGTTAAGGTTGGACTTGATAATTACGGTAAAAGTAACCATTACATTGAATATAAGGATATTACAATTAGAGAACTCTTGACTGAGTTAAATATTGACTTAAGTAATGTAGGAGCTGTTTTAGTTGATGGTGTTCCGAAAAAATATGACGACAAATTAAAAGACAATACCGAAGTTTATGTTTTACCGGCACTTCAAGGCGGTTAAAATAATAACTAGAAGTGAGAGATTGAATGTTTGGATATGTAACTATAAATAAGATGGAATTAAAGTTTAAGGAATATTATAGCTATAAAGGTTATTATTGTGGCCTTTGTAAGTGTTTAAAGGAAAAGTACGGCAATAAATCAAGGCTTACTTTGAATTATGATATGACTTTTTTAATATTGCTGCTCAGTTCTTTATATGAACCAGATAACAAAATATATAATGAAGGATGTATCCTACATCCTATGAAGAAGCAGCTAATCCTTCAAAACAATATAACGGACTATGCTTCAGCCTTAAATGTTATACTTTCCTACTACAATCTGTTAGATGATTGGGAAGATAATAGGGATATTAAATCCTTTGCAGCAGCTAAAATGTTGCAAAGGGAATTTAATAAATCAAGTGCAGAACTTTATGAAAAATCACAAATTATAAAATTTAGGTTAAGTAATATATCAAAGTTAGAAAAGGAAAACTGCCTAGAAGTCGATGCTGTTTCTAATGAATTTGGCCATTTAATGGAAGAAGTATTTTTATATAAGAAAGACCATTGGGAACAAATTTTAAGAAAAATAGGATTTTATTTAGGAAAGTTTATTTATTTTTTAGATGCTTATGAAGATATGGAAGAGGATGAAGAAAATAATTCATATAATCCTTTTAATAATTTAAATATTGACAATAAAGAAGAATATGCAAGAAATTTATTAGTATTGAACTTATCAATGTTAAGTAATGAAATAGAAAAACTACCCTTAGTTCAGGATAAGGGCATAATAGATAATATAATATATTCAGGAATTTTGAGTAAATTGGATAAAAAGGAGTGTACTGATGAAAGACCCATATGAAGTGTTAGGCCTAGATAGAGGAGCATCCATGGATGAAGTGAAAAGTGCTTATAGAAAGTTAGCTAAAAAGTATCACCCGGATATGAATGTTAACAATCCCCTCCAGCACTTAGCAGAAGAAAAATTTAAAGAAATTCAGTGGGCTTATGATGAAATTACAAGGGGTAATGCTTCAAGTGCCGGATATGGCTCAACTTATACTGGAAATAGTTCCAGAAGCACTGGAGATTTATTTTCTGCAAGGCAATATATTAACTTGGGCAGACTTAACGAGGCTGTAGCTATACTTCGCAAAACCAAAGTAAGAAATGCCGAGTGGAATTTTCTAATGGGGGTATGTTATGTAAGTTTAGGTTCTGTTGGACAAGGAGTACAATACCTTCAAACGGCAGTAAATATGGAGCCTTCAAATATGGAGTATAGGAATTATTTAAATCAAATTTCTAATATGCAGAGAACATACCAACAAAGAGCCTATACTTACGGAGGAAGATCTTCCAGTTCCATGGATTGTTGTGCACAATTGATTTGTGCTGACTGCCTTTGTGAATGTTTGGGAGGCGATTTGATTACATGTTGCTAAGAAGTAATGTTGCATATTTAGGAGTACTACTAAGTTTAAATCAATTATTTATCATATTGTCTTCACTTATAAAAACTAATACTGTAATCTTTATGTCTGCTGCGGCGCTAGTAGTAGGAGTTATAATTGTAGAATTCAGGGGGAAAGTAGGAATTGCATTCTACCTTGCTTCTGTTTTTTTAGGTTTAATACTAACTTTCGATAAAGTAGAAATTATTACATATATATGCTTTTTTGGATTGTACAGTATTGTAAAACACTATATTGAAATTAATATATTCAATAAATATATTTCCTATGGGGTCAAGCTGTTTTTCTTTAACATATCGCTTCTTTCAATCTATTTAATCGTGAGATTATTTGTGCCTTTGAATTTATTCTGGTGGATGATTTTAGGGGCTCAAATTCTATTTTTTCTATACGATTACGCTTTTACAATCTTTATTAACTACTATATAGAGACAATAAGACCTAAATTAAAAAGGTGAGAAACTCTTAGAAGACCTAACCCAATTAGCAAAAATTACATTGTCGAATCTTGAAATAATTTGCAAAATTCATTGCTTATGTAAATCCTTTATGATAAAATTGCATACAAATTAAAAAAATAAATACTATATAGTAAGGTGTAATACATCTGCAGCTATTAATAGACGGAGGACTTATGCTAAAGAAAGTAAAACATGGAATTTTATTACTATTATTATCATTATTATTAACTGCCTGTAGAGGGACTGCAGACGCAGATGCAAATGCACCCATACCTTCTGAGGAAGTAGAAGAGGAAACTGAAGTCGAAAGAGTAGAACCAGAATTGTCAGAAGAGGAAAAGGCAAAGTTAGAACTTGAAAAAAGAATGGCCGAAAGAGAAGAGTTAGAAAACCAAAGGCGAGACAAATTAGGGGGATTTTACGTACCTTTAATTCCCTTAGGACAAGAGCGTGAAAAGAAATCTGTTGAGGTTAGAGCTTTATATGCTACAGGACACACGGCTGGTAATAGCCTTAGTAAGGAAAACATCGATGCCTATAGTGAATACGTAAAAGCTTTAGCGGAAAATGATGCTGTAAAAGCAAGAGAATTATTTGAAAGAGCAGAAAAAGCCAACAGATTTGAGCGTATTGTAGGTATTGCAGTGGCTACCGAAATTAACGGCTTAGTTATAAATGTCAAGGATGATAATGGATTCATTACCTATAAGAGTAATGTAGAAATCGTTCAGGAAATGAATAAGGAAACACCAATACCTATTAAGGATATTGAAAACATGCTTCAAGTATTGAAAGAATACGATATATATACTATTGGAAGAATAGTTGTTTTTAAGGATAAAAACTTTGCAGTACTAAGTCCTGAACACTCTATTCAACTAAAATCAGGAGGCACATGGTTAGATCCTAATAGCGGGTATATTCCATGGGTTAATCCTTTTGATCAATATGTATGGGATTATAATGTAGCAATTGCTAAAGAAGCATCCCTTTTAGGATTTGATGAAATTCAGTTTGACTACGTTCGTTTCCCAGATGGTTCAAGGACCTACAATGAAATTACTGTATTTCCCGGAAGAAATGACAGAGATAAGGACCAAGCAATTGCCGATTTCTTAGAATATGCAAGAAATGAACTTGAACCCTACAATGTTAATTTAAGTGCTGACGTATTCGGAATTATTACAAGAACATGGGACGATTATCCTGAGGACATAGGCCAAACCTGGATATTGATGGGAAAACATGTGGACAATTTAGCTCCTATGGTTTATCCCAGCCACTACTCAACTGGATGGTATAATTTAGAAAACCCAAATGCCAATCCCTATTTGGTAGTTAAGGGTGCAATGGAGGAGGCCATTGAAAAGAACGCATCTATGGTAAACCCTCCTATAATAAGACCCTGGATTCAAGATTTTGATTGGGCTGGAATACAATACGGTCCTGATAAAATAAGAGATCAAATAATTGCTGCTAAAGAACTAGGAATATTTGAATACATGGTGTGGAATCCAAGCAATATATATGACCCTTATGCTTTCATACAGACAGAAAAGGAAAAGTCTACAGTTTATCCATTAGATAAAGGAGAATTAGACTATAGGGAAAAGTCACCAGCTGATGCTGCTGACAAGTATTTAACAGGTATGGCTCAGAACAGGTACAGTTATATGTACTTGATGACTCCCCTTAGTGATAGGGTGGAAAGTTTCGATGAATTTGTGAGAATTCAGGAAGAAAGTAATATTAATTTGTTAAGCTATAAAGTTTACGGTTACGAAATGGATGGCAATGATAAAGCCAATGTAAGTTTATACTATAAAATCGAAGTTAAAGATGGGGATAGTACCGAGCTAATAGAAAAAGAGCTTGTATGGCAAGCTATACGAGAAGGCAATATTTGGAAGATAAAGGCGCAGATGCCCTAACCCATTTTTTCGACCAAAAGGAGAGAAAAATGGTTGGTAGATACCCTAATCAATTTTAATTTTACTATAGAGAATGTATTTTTACAAAAGAACGGCCAAGGGTCGTTCTTTTAAATTGGAAATATATGAATGTACACATTGCAAACGATAAACCAGGCGACTGTTTGCGATTAGTGAACAGTTGTATATAATTTTAAAACAAAAGTATTGACAAGAGGAAATTTGCTGTTATAATTATTCATATTGAGAAAAAATTAAATATCCAAAAGGTGGGACAGATATGAAAAAATATAATATTGCAATAATAGGAGCAACCGGTGCCGTCGGTCAAGAAATGCTAAAAATTTTAGAAGAAAGGAATTTTCCTATAAAGGATTTAAAGTTATTAGCAAGTAGTAGAAGTGCAGGAACTAAAGTTGAATTTAAGGGAAAAGAATATACTATCGAAGAAACGAAGGAAGATTCTTTTGAAAATATAGATATTGTGCTTTGCGCCGCAGAAAATGAAATAAGTGAGAAATTTTCTCCTATTGCCGTAAAAGCAGGAGCAGTAGTAGTGGATAATTCAAGTGCCTTTAGATCGAATGATAATGTTCCCTTAGTTATTCCTGAGGTAAATGGAGAAGACGTTAAAAACCATAAAGGAATTATAGCAAATCCAAACTGTTCAACGACAATTGCCCTAACTGCTGTAAACGAACTTAACAAATACGGTAAAATAAAAAGGATGATAGTTACTACATTCCAAGCCGTTTCCGGTGCTGGCGTAAATGGAATCAAGGAATTAGATCAACAAGTTAAAGATATAAGTCAAGGCAAAGATGTGGATGTAGATACCTTCCAGCATCAAATCGCCTACAATGTAATTCCTCAAATAGGACACGCTGACGAAGTGGGATATTTCGAGGAAGAAATGAAGTTGCAAATAGAAGGTAGAAAGATACTGCACAATCCCGATTTAAAGGTGAATTGTACCTGTGTAAGAGTTCCTGTTTACAGAAGTCATTCGGAATCAATAACTATAGAAACTGAGAAGGAAATAAGTCCGGAAAAGGCAAGAGAACTTCTATCTAAGGCAGAAGGCGTTAAATTAGTTGATGATTTAGATAATAATATGTATCCAATGCCATTAAATGCAACAGATCAAGATTTAATATACGTAGGTAGAGTGAGAAAAGATATAAGTGGCGACAATTCCTTAGTACTATGGTGCAGCGGAGACCAAGTAAGAAAAGGCGCAGCAACCAATGCAGTTCAAATAGCAGAAGTTTTAGTAAAAGAGAACTTAGTTTAATGATAAAAAAATATGTCGTAAAATGAGTTGCTATAGGCAGCTCTTTTTTCTGATGTTTGTTGTAAATAACTGGTTCTTGTATTAAAATAGAATAAACAATAGAAACTTTTTAATTGATTATAGCTTTATGCTGGGATATGCAATAATGAACATAGCAATTAATGGAGTGAAACAAGATGTTTTTAACCGAAGAAGAAAAAAAGATAATAATTAGTATACTAACTGAGGATTTAGAGCCACAATTTATATATGTTTTTGGCTCTTACGCAATTGGAGAGGCTCGAAGTGATAGTGACGTAGATATTGCCATTTACCAAGATTGTAAGATTGACCCGTATAAATTATTTCAGGTTTCGAATAAAATATCATTGAAGTTGAAAAGAGATATAGATTTAGTAAGTCTAAGAGAAGTTTCGACAGTATTTGCTGCACAAATAATTAGTAAAAGTGAAATAATATATTCTAAAGATGAATCCCTAAGACAAAACTATTCAATAAAAATATTTAAGGAGTATGTAAAATTAAATGAGGAAAGGGAAGTTGTGCTAAATTCAATAAGGGAGGATGGTTCTATTTATGGTAAATGGTTTTATAAATGAAATAACTCTGTCGAAAATGAATAGCATGATTGGCTTTAGAAATATTGCAGTACATAATTATCAAAAAATAAATTTAAATATTTTACAAAACATAGTAGAGGAGCATCTTACAGATTTTACTGAATTTATTAAATCCATTAAAGCGTCGGATTTATAATTGTTAACTAAGCCTGAGGAATGAGGAAATGTAGATAAAAAACAGCTCTATAGTATAAACTAAAGAGCTGTTTTTTATGCCGCAGAAGGGACTCGAACCCCCACGGTGTTGCCACCAACGGATTTTGAATCCGTCACGTCTGCCATTCCATCACTGCGGCAAGTGCTACCTTAAAATGTTAGCACAAACTTAGATAAAATGCAAGTATTTTTAAAAAGTAATTTTTGCCATGTTTAACCTTCGATCTTAGCCGTCTCCCTCTCCCCTTCTTTCATTTCAACTTTTGATATTTGATCGAATTTACGCTCAATTTTATTAGATGTTATATTGATTTTATCTACATCGTCGGAAACTCGTTTTATATTTTTTGCAAGATTGTCCCATCTCTTCTTGTATAACTTAAACTCTTTACCAAGTTTATTGAGTTCTTGGTGAATTATATCTGCATACTTTTCTCTTTCTAAATTTCTTAAAACAACTTGTACTGTAGACAGTACAGACATTAATGTTGTAGGGGAAGTAAGCCAGACCCTTTTTTCCCCGGCATAATCTAGCAAATCTTGGTGGTAGGCATTTATTTCCGCAAAAATTGCCTCAGCAGGAATAAACATAATTGCCTGATTTGATGTTTGACCCTGAATTATGTACTTGGAAGAAATATCGTTTATATGTTTCTTCACATTGGATTTAAAATCTCGAGTATACTGTTTTCTTTCACTTTCGCTAAAATTCATATCAATCATTCGTTGGTAATTTTCCAGAGGGAACTTAGAGTCTATACATAGCATCCCTACCGGCTCCGGCATATGTAAAACAGCATCTGCAATAGTTGAGTTGCTTAATTTCTTTTGAAGTTCATATATTTTATCGTTCTTTTCACCGAAAACTACCGACAATATGTGGTTTAGCTGGACTTCTCCAAAAGTTCCTCTACTCTTTTTGTCAGTTAAAACATCTTGTAATGAAACAATATTAGTCGAAAGACTGTCAATTTTTTTCTGGGCTTCATCTATTTTAGATAATCTTTCCAATATATTTATAAATGTTTTGTTAGTCTTTTCAAAACCTTCATTTAACCTTTCTTCAACTCGTGTATTTATTCTATCAAGGTTTTGCCTTACTTGTTCATTTAATGCTGAAAAATTTTCATTTAATGTTTTTGAAGTGCCAGTACTAAAATTCATGAAAGATTCAGTAAGTTTATTTGAATTATTATCTATTCTTTCAACAGTTTCTAATTTATTAGTCAATATTTCTCTAAGCTGTTTCTGTTCTGAATCTGCAATTTTTCTTGTAACAGTATCAATTAAATCAAAATTATTTTGTTTCAAGTTAAGCTGTAATTCTGATATTATACGCTCCGGCTTGCTTCTAAATTGTTTAATTAATAAAATAATATTTATTGCAATTAAAATAAGAAGTAATAATATAATAATATAGTCCATGTTCCCTCCTAGTACATTTCAATTTTGGGACCTTTCTCCTGTCCACATCTTTATCATCTTACAACAAAATCGAACATTTGTCCAACTGAATTTTAAATTTCCTTTCACCTATTTATTTATCAATTTCTATGATATAATTTGTTTTATTCAAGTATCTAAAAAACAAGAAAAATATATAGAAGGGGGTAAAAATGTTACAGCAAGCTTCAGAGTTGTTGAAAAAATATTTTGGATATCAATCCTTCAGGGAAGGTCAGGAAGCTATTATAGAAAATATTTTGTCAGGAAGAGATGTTTTGGCAATTATGCCTACTGGCGGAGGGAAATCTCTTTGCTACCAACTACCTGCTCTTGTAATGGAGGGAACAGCCCTAGTAATTTCTCCTCTTATTTCCTTGATGAAAGATCAAGTAGATACATTGAAACAAGCTGGTATAGCTGCCGCCTTTATAAACAGTACACTAACTTGGGCAGAACTTAAGGAAATAGTTTATCAAGCAGAAAATAACAACTACAAGCTTTTATATGTTGCCCCTGAACGTTTGGAATCGGAAAACTTTATTGAACTTATTAAGAATATAAAAATTTCTATGATTGCTGTTGATGAGGCTCATTGTGTATCTCAGTGGGGACATGATTTTAGACCTAGTTATTTAAAAATAAAAAAATTAAGGGAGATTTTAGGAAATTTTAAAGTATCAGCCTTTACTGCAACAGCAACTTCAGAAGTGAAAGAAGATATAGTAAATTTAATAGGATTAAAAGAACATTTTGAAATAATAACTGGATTTGATAGGGAGAATCTTAAGTTTGAAGTAGTAAAAACTAATAAAAAAATGCAATACCTTTTAAACTATGCTAATGAAAATAAGGGGAAGTGCGGTATAATATATTGTCTTACTAGGAAAATTACTGACAGTGTATGTGCAAATTTAATTGAAGCCGGTCACAAGGCTGCCAGTTATCATGCAGGTATGAGCAATAATGAAAGAACAAAAAACCAGGATGACTTTCTCTTTGACAATCTAGATATTATAGTTGCAACTAATGCATTCGGTATGGGTATAGATAAGTTAGATATAAGGTATGTTATTCACTACAACATGCCTAAAAATATAGAAAGTTACTATCAAGAGGCGGGAAGAGCCGGCCGTGACGGTGAAGAATCGGACTGTATTCTATTATACAGCCCTCAAGATACAGTTATGAACAATTTTCTCATTGAAAACAGTCCAGGAGAAAATAAAACAGGGGATTATGAAAAGCTTAGAGACATGGTTAATTATTGCAATACCGATAAATGTCTTAGAAAGCAATTAATAAGTTATTTTGATAATGATTATAATATTGATAATTGTAATAATTGCGGCAATTGTTTAAATGAAACAGAAAGTCAAGACATTACCATTGAAACACAAAAAATACTATCCTGTATTTACAGAATGGATCAAAGATTTGGAACTAATACGGTTATAGATGTTTTAAGGGGGAGCAACAATAAGAGGATAAAATCTCTTAATTTTCATAAGTTAAGTACTTACGGTATTATGAAAGAATATAGTAAGGAAACATTAAGAGATATGATCTCTCACTTAGTATCAGGTGGATATATTAATATAGTCGGCAATCAATATCCTATTTTAAACATTTCGTCACTTGGATATTCTGTTTTAAAGGGTAAGGAAGAAGTAAAAATCAAAAAAGTATTCAGTAAGAAAGCAGAGACTCTAAATTATGTACATGATAATGATCTATTCGAAATTTTAAGATCACTCAGAAAAGAAATTTCCGAAAAATTAAAGCTACCGCCTTTCATTGTGTTTTCAGATGCTACATTGAAGGAAATGTCCATTAAGTATCCATTAAAGGAAAGTGACCTACTTAAAATAAGCGGTGTAGGAGAATTTAAAGCAGGTAAATACGGAGATCTATTTATTGAAAAGATAAAAGATTATGTAGAGAAAAATAATATAGATGTAAAAAAGATACCGGAAGCAGTTAAATTATCTGAAGAAAAGAAAAAGGACAAGAAAAGCGAAAAGAAAGTTAAAAAAACAGATAGTCCTATTGTAAGCTATAATTTGTATAAAGAAGGAAAGAATGTAAAGGAAATTGCTGAGGAAAGAGGTTTAAGTCCAAGGACTATTGAAGATCATCTTATAAACTGTGCTAAATTAGGACTTGAAATTAATTACAGTGATTTTTTACAAGCTGAAAAGGAAGAACTAATAATAAATGCATATAAGAAAATAGGCGGAGACAAATTAAAACCCATAAAAGAAGCTTTGCCGGAAGATATTACATATACAGAAATTAGATTTGCCTTGATAAGGAAGAGGGACAGTTTCTGAGGGTTAGAGGAATGTTCCCGTACTAGAAAGGAGAGAAAGATTGAGTAAAATATACGTTGTTGCCACACCTATTGGAAACTTAGGTGATATGACCCCAAGGGCAATAGAAAGATTGGAGAGCTGTGACTTAATTTTAGCTGAGGATACGCGACATAGTCAAAAGTTGTTAAATCATTTCAATATTAAAACTAAAATGATTTCCTATCATAAATTTAACGAAAGACAAAGAAGTCAAGAAATAATAAAGCAAATAATTGATGAAGAAAAAGTAGTAGCCTTAGTAACAGATGCAGGTACACCTTGTATATCTGACCCCGGCTACCAACTAATAAAAGAGGCAAGGGATAATGGAATTGAAGTTCTGGGTTTAGCAGGAGCTTCAGCTGTTATAACCGCACTTTCAATATCAGGAATTAAAGCCTATGAATTTGCTTTTTACGGATTTTTAGCTCGTAAGAAAAGCGAGTTAGATGAAGCCTTAAAAAGGATAAAGGAAAATCCTGTCAAAACTTTTGTTTTGTATGAGTCTCCAAAAAGGATAATAAATTTAATCGAAAGAATAAGAGAGCAAATGCCAAATTCAACTCTTTGTGTTTGCAAAGAATTAACTAAGGTTCATGAAAGTGCCTTTTACGGTAATGTAGACAATGTTTTAGAACAATTGAAAAATCACCAAGATGTCCAAAGAGGAGAATATGTGGTGGTAGGCTACAATAATGATTATGAGGAAAAAGAAACAGCAGGATTTCAGCTAGGTTTACCTGCAATTTTGTTTGACAAATTAATAGAGAAAGGATATTCTTTACAAGAAGCTGTAAAGGAAGTAGCTAAAGAAGGTATTGCTTCTAAGAATGAAGCATATAAAGCATCTTTAGAATTAAAAAAATACATAGAAGATTTTAAATAGGTGGACGTATGATTGGAACAATAGTAAATGCATTAGCAATAGTAGCCGGTGGTATAGCCGGACTTTTATTTAGAAATGTTATTTCAGAAAGGATAACAGAACAACTTTTTAAAGCAACGGGCTTAACAGTAATAGCAATTGGTATAAAATTAAGTTTAGCAGGAGAAAATTTAACCCTTACAGTTATATCTATGATAGTTGGAACTATTATAGGTGAAGTTATTAATATAGAGGGGAAATTAGATAAATTCGGAGCCTTTATTGAAAATAAAATAAAAAACAAAGAAAGCAATGTAGCCTTAGGTTTCGTTACTTGTACTTTGATTTATTGTGTAGGTTCTATGGCAATAGTAGGTTCAATTCAAAGTGGATTGACGGGAAACAATGAAATATTATTTTCTAAAGCTGTAATTGATGGGATAACTTCAATATCAATGGCTGTATCTATGGGTGTAGGTGTGATTTTTTCCAGTATCAGTGTATTTCTATACCAGGGTACATTGACGCTACTTGCAGGATTTATGGAATCTTTGCTCAGTGATCTTGTAGTACAGGAAATGACTGCTATTGGAGGCATAATAATCATGGCAATAGGATTTAACTTCCTTGAAGTAAAAAGGATTAATGTAGGAAATTTACTGCCGGCAATTTTCTTGCCTATATTATATTACGCAATTTTTTAGTTATTAAAGTCTTTAAACTTATTTATATCCGAAACTGGAAGCAGGTGTTTTTTGTTTTCGACGGACTTATAGCGTGCAGTGTTTAATTAGTTAACTTTACGAATTTGCCTTACTTTTTTAAGATAAACACGCAAACATCTAAAATAAACAGAAATTTTTTTAAATATTGCGTGTATAGTTAGGAAGTAATATAATGTATTTATAATAAATGTTATAACATATTTATTATTATTTTGTAATTAGTAAAGCATAAAGATTAGGAGAGTGCCATGAAAAGTTTAACGACTAACTCTAATGTTTTAAATTGGGTAGATCAGATAGCAGCTATGACCAAGCCATCAAAAGTAGTTTGGATTGACGGAAGTGAGGAACAGTTAAAAGAGCTTCGTGAGGAAGCTTGTTCTACCGGAGAGTTGAAAAAGCTAAATGAAGAAATTTATCCAGGATGCTACTACCATCGCTCACAAAAAGATGATGTGGCAAGAATGGAAGACAGAACATTTATATGTTCAAGAAAAGAAGAAGATGCAGGTCCTACAAATAATTGGAAGGACCCTAAAGAAGCATACCAATTAGGAACCGAAATTTTCACCAATTCCATGAATGGACGAACTATGTATGTAATACCTTATTCAATGGGTCCCATAGCTTCGCCTTTCTCAAAAATAGGACTTGAAATTACAGACTCTATTTACGTAGTTTTAAATATGAATATTATGACTAGAATCGGACAGAAAGTATTGGATGTTTTAGGTGATTCTAAGGATTTTGTAAGGGGAGTTCACGGAAAATGCACATTAGATATAGATAAAAGATATATTTTTCATTTTCCCGAAGATAATACCATATGGTCTTGCAACTCAGCCTACGGAGGCAATGTCTTACTTGGAAAGAAATGCTTTGCCCTTCGTATTGCTTCATACCAAGGGTGGAAGGAAGGTTGGATGGCAGAGCATATGTTAATAGTGGGAATTGAAAACCCACAGGGAGAGGTAAAATATATTGCAGGAGCCTTCCCTTCTGCTTGCGGCAAAACTAATTTGGCAATGCTTATTCCCCCGGAAATTTATAGAAATAAAGGTTATAAAGTATGGACAGTTGGAGACGATATAGCTTGGCTTCGAATTAAGGAAGACGGGAGACTTTGGGCTATAAATCCTGAAGCGGGATTTTTCGGAGTTGCACCAGGTACAAACGAAAAATCAAATTATAATGCTCTAATGTCAACTAGGAAAGATTCAATTTTCACAAACGTTGTTTATAACTTAGACGATGATACTGTTTGGTGGGAAAATTTAGATGATAACCCTCCGGAAAATGCTTTAGATTGGCTAGGCAATCCTTGGAACGGCAAAAGATCAAAGGAAAAGGGAGCCCATCCTAATTCCAGATTTACTGCACCGGCTAAAAATTGTCCTTGTATTTCTCCGGAGTGGGAATCACCGGAAGGAGTTCCTTTATCAGCTATCGTATTTGGTGGAAGACGTGCAAAGACTGCTCCCTTAGTATATCAATCAAGGAATTGGCAACATGGTGTATTCGTCGGCTCAACTTTGGCATCGGAAACTACTGCAGCAGCTACAGGTAAGGTTGGAGTTGTAAGGAGGGATCCAATGGCGATGCTTCCTTTCTGTGGATATAATATGGGCAACTATTTCAAACATTGGCTGGAAATGGGCAAGAAAATGACCGATCCTCCAAAGATATTTCACGTAAACTGGTTTAGAACTAATGAGGAAGGAGAATTTATCTGGCCAGGATTTGGGGAAAACTTCAGAGTTTTAGAATGGCTGCTTAATAGATGTGAATCAAAGATAGATGCTAAGGATGCTCCTATAGGATATCTACCAAAGGCAGAGGACATTAATATAGAAGGTCTTAATATATCTATCGACACGATAAAATCATTGCTTACTATAGATAATGATTCATGGTTGGAAGAAGTAGAAGGTATAGAAGAATTTTATAAGAAGTTCGGCCAAACACTACCTAAAGAATTAAGAGAAGAACTTAATTCTTTAAAAAATAATTTAAGCTAGAATTTCTTTTAATAAGAATATAGTTTCATCAAAATAATTTAGGGATAGAAGAGACTGCTGCAATATTTAAATCTTGCAGCAGTTTTTTGCGAAAACTAAATAATAATCCTTCTAGATAAAAAATCCTAGACTTAGCGGGAAATAATTTTTTTAAAAAGTTCTTGACAAAAGGATTTATATAGGGTATGATTCCAATTAAATAATTAAAAGCCTTGAAGCAGAGAAAAGTATTTCAGACGTTTACAGAGAATTGGTGGTGCTGAGAGCCAATGACCGAGAAATATAATATACACTGCTGAGCTGGTTTGCTAAAAGTGTTGACGAGTAGGCAAACACGTGTACTCACGTTACAGGGTTAGAAGTTGTTAGACTTCGAAGAGTGATGGTTATTATATCATAAACAGGGTGGTACCGCGGAATCTTTCGTCCCTATAAGCATACTAAAAATAGTATGTTTATAGGAATGAAAGATTTTTTTTCGTTCAATGTATAAAACTTGGCCAAGTTTGAATATAAAAATTAAAATCAAAATCTTGGAGGATATTATGAAATTTAATAGAAGAAAAAAAATTACAGCTTTATTATTGTCAATGTTATTATTACTAACTGCATGTGCTAGCGGAGGTGCATCAGCCAATAATACTGAAACAAATAAGGAGGCTGAAGTTGAAACAGTTAATACAGAAAAGAATAACGAAATAGAAACAAATGAAACAAAAATCGATGAGAAGTTTACAATAGGTATTTCCCAATTAGTCCAGCATCCTGCATTAGATGCGTCGAGACAAGGCTTTATTGATGAATTGAATAATTTAGGTGTAGATGTAGACATACTTGATCAAAATGCACAGGGTGATATTGCAAATGCACAAATGATTGCAGAAAAGTTCGTTAAAGATGATGTAGATTTAATTTTCACTATAGCAACCCTTACTTCCCAAGCGGCAAAAAAGGCAATTGAAGGAAGGGATATACCCTTAGTATTTACAGCTGTGACAGATCCTGTTTTTTCCCAGCTTGTAACTTCAATGGATGTTACAGATAACAATATAACAGGAGTAGTTGATGCAGCCCCTATAAAAGAAAACTTGGAGCTATTCAGAGAATTAAAAGAAGATATAGAAACAGTGGGGATTATTTACAACATAGGTGAATCAAATTCAGAAATTCAGGTAGAGCAAACTAAGGAAATTGCAGAGGAACTTGGACTTACTATTGAAACAGTAGGTATTACCATAGTGAGCGATATACCACAGGCAGTTGATACTATTTCGAAAAATGCCGAAGGACTATACTTAATTACAGACAATATGGTTGCTTCTGCCATGTCACTGGTAGCTAAATTAGCTGAAGAAAATAATTTAATCACAGTATCTGCTGATGGCAACCATGTTGATGAAGGTATAATGGTTTCAAAGGGAATAAGCTACTATGTAATAGGTCAGCAGTCTGCAAGAATAGCTAAAGAAATATTAGTGGATAAAGTAGATGTTGCAGATATCCCTGTACAAACATCACCGGAATTTGAAAAAAGAGTTAATGTAAAAGTAATGGAGAGTTTAGGATTTACAAAAGAACACAAGGCATTCGAAGGAGCAGAATTTGTAGAGATGCCCTAACCCCATTTTCCCCACCAGAGGGAGAGAAAAATGGCAGGTAGGTCATTCGCGCCCAGATCCCAATTTATGCCACCGAAGGGAGCAAATAAATTGGTGAACGAGACTGTGAGTAAGAAAGGATAGACAATGAATACATTAATACTAACATCAATAGAACAAGGCTTAATATTTTCCATATTGGCAATAGGAGTTACCATAACATATAAAATACTTGATTTTGCAGACTTATCCGTAGAGGG